>CAKQTF010000051.1 GCA_934276695.1 uncultured Spirochaetales bacterium | reverse complement strand
TGTGTCATCACTGGATTTCTAGGATTGATCTCATAAGGGCCATCTATATTCCTGCTCCGGAAGACAGAGACTGCATGATTGTATCCTGTCCCGCCTTCAGCAATCAGAAGATAATAGTATTCCCCTATGTGATATATATGAGGGCCCTCTGGGCATACAGCATCATGGACAGCTCCATCTGTCAGAAGTATCTTTCTCTCCCCTATGAACTTCCCGCTTTCCATATCTATCTCGCTTAAATAGATATTGCGTTTCCTCTTTATATCCGGTCCCGGCCGCATGTTGCCTACATACCATGCCCTGTCTTTCTCAAAATACAGGGAAGGATCTATGCCTTCTGCATCTTTTACTTCTGTATATCCATACCATGGCCCGGATGGGTCCTTGGCTTTTATGAAGAAAGTCTCGTTATCGTAGTAATTATCATTATGGACAAGTGTCGTGATTATGTAGAATGCATCTTCATATTCATTGTATCTGATCGTCGCAGCATATATGCCCTTTCCAGATACACAGCTATTCAGATCTATCATCTTACTATCTGTTACAGCAAACCCGATCTGACTCCAGTTCGCAAGATCCTTTGAATGGAAGATCGGGATGGATGGGAAGTATTCAAATGATGAGGTTACGATATAATAATCATCCCCTTTTCTGCATATTGATGGATCAGGATGGAATCCTGGTATAATCGGGTTTCTTATGACAGCTTTCATGGTTATCATCAATTATATCTGAAATAATGCATTTAATCAGAATCTGATTCATAATCACAGAAAGCCCTAACCGGCGTCTCCGCATTTTCAGTCATATGATGCAGTAAATGGATTTCCAGTGCCATTGATTTCATCTATCACCTCAATGGCTTTCATATACATCCTAGGAATATGGAAAGGCCCTTTATACATATTGCCTTTGATCTCCGTCGCAAGAGTGCCATCACGGTGGAAATAACCGAACCATTCACCATACATCCTGTCCGGAAAACGCTCTGAGATATACCGATCAGCAAGCTCAAGCCTCTTAAGATGCTTTATATCCCGTTCCGCATAGTATGCAATGAGAGCTGCTATAACGGCTTCACACTGAGGCCACCAGAACTTCATATCCTGGTGGTATTCAGAAAGAGGAAGACCGAGCACATCCCTGTACTGTATAATCCCGCCATATTCCTCATCCCAGCCTAAGTCCCATTCCCAGTCAAGGATCTTAAGGCCAATGTCCATAAAATCCTGCCGTTTTTTCAGAATCCCCTCATTCATAATGAACCATGAAGCCTCGATAGCATGGCCTGGATTGAGGAGCCGTCCTTCAAAATGGTCTTTTATGAAAGCTCCATCAGGAGCCACTGACTCAAGCACAGCGCGAAGATCATCATGGACAAAATACCTATTAATCTCACTGATCAGTGATGAGATCTTCTCTGTCAGATACGAATCCATGTCAGGAAATGCATCACGGAGCTCAGAAAGCACATTGATCATGATCATCGGACCGCTGAGGGATATCATAGGCTCCGTATCCTGATTGAACTTAGGGATAAGGATATCCGAATTCCTTATCTCATCTATGAAAGACGCAAGCGCTATGGCTTTTTCCCTGTACTCATTATTGCCGGAAGCCTTTGCATACTGAGCAAATCCGATTACAGCAAATGCCTCACTGAAGAAATACCTGAGCCTTTTGATCACAGGACGTCCATCAGCTGTCACTCTGAAGAACATCCTGCCATCTGAATCAGTGCAGCATGATGAGAGAAATGATGCAATCAGGTCTGCTGCTTCAAGATATTCAGGTCTTCCGTACATCATGTAGGCCTTTGAGAATACCCAGAGTGCCCTTCCCTGGAACCAGACAGACTTGTCACTCTCAATAAGAGAGCCATCCCTGCCAAGTCCCGTATAAATACCGCCATGGACTCTGTCAATTCCATGCTCAAGCCAGAATGGGAGGATATTGTCTGTAAGCTCACTCTCATAACGCATTCTCATATCCATCAGATCAATCATGCAAGCCTCCTAGTTATGAAAAGTCTAAAGCAACTTATTTGAATAGCAAGGAAAACATTGATTTTAATGACTTACCATCTTGTTTAATTCCATAAAGTAGTGCAGAATACAGAATGCAGTTGATTGCAATGAGACTATAGCTCAGCTGGATAGAGCATCAGTTTGCGGAACTGAGGGTCGATGGTTCGAATCCATTTAGTCTCGCTAAGGCTCTCTGAGATGATCGGAGAGTTTTTTATTCAGAAAAACCGACATAATTGCTGATAAGCAGCCTATCTGCAGACAGTGTTTAGCAATGAATCATAACTAAGACTGATTACCTGATACTCTTACTGAGCACTGCTTTCTGCAGAATGCAATGCCGATCCTCATGTAGCTATGAATACCATTCTCTTCAAGATACTGGCCATAGCCTTTATCATCAATCTGGCAGATAGCCTTCTCTGTGTCCTTCTCTAGATCATTAATCCGATCAGAATACTTTACCTCAATAATGGCTCCTTTATCCCTTGTCTCATTCTGAATGATGATATCTGCATATCCAGCACCAGCTTCAGCATTGGATTTAACACTCAGGGTTCCATCAGCACCTAGAAGCCCCAATAAAAGGCCGTGATAGAAATTCTCCTTTGGAGCCTTTGATGCTGTATCACGGATGCTGATTGCTGAAGAGAGCAGCTCCATGAGGATACGCCGGGCCCCAGTTGCATCTCCTTCCATCAAAGCTTCCGAGAAAGCTTTTCCCTTTCCATGGATGCTGGCATCAAACCATTCCATGATTGTATCCTCAAAGATTCCCAGAACCTCCCTGTTTGGAATACGGAGAGTATAAACCTTATCTTTTCTCGCTGTGAAAGTAAGATATCCTGTAGAAAACAGGACACTCCAGATATTATCAAACCTGCTATCCAGTTCGATATATGTAAGCTCTTCCCGTACTCTCTTATCTATAGTACCACCATTTACAAGAGTCTCAATATCAGTCCTGGCATTCTCATCAGCCTTATCAATCAGCCTGCGGACTATATCATTGCCACTTGAATTAATCCAGAAGCTTTCAGGTATGGATGCGCTGTTTACTCTGATTCTTGCCGCAAAGTTGACTACGTCCCATGGACAGTAGACATCCTCGCCTCCGAATCTGTAGCCATCATACCACTCTTTCACCTCACAGTATTTCCCCGATGCACCATAGTATTCCAGGATGGCTCTGACCTCACTATCAGTAAAGCCGAAATACTCATCAAAGGAATCATCAGTAATCGTATGGACAGATATGTTATTCAAGCCGGTAAATATGCTTTCATGAGCTACCCTAAGACATCCGGTAAGAACAGCAAATTCCAGATTGGAATTGCTTTTCAAGGCAGAAGACAGCATTGTACCAAGAAGCTTTACCATGTCGCTGTAATATCCACCAAGGTATGCCTTCTGAAGCGGGACATCATACTCATCAATCAGGATAATCACCTTTCTGCCGTAATGCTTTGTGAGAATCCATGAAAGGTTGAAGATAGATCTCCTAAGATCAGCATCCGTCATCTTATTCCCTTTCCGTAAGGTTTTAAGCATCTCCTTGTCTTCTTCATCAAGTCTGAGGCTTTCAGCAAGGACTAAACTGAGTCTATTTGCCTCAACGGCAATAATATCCTTCAGATTCTCTACTGCTTCAGTGAAATCCTTACCATCAGTATCCTTTAATGAAATCGATATTACTGGATACTGATTCTGATGCTCTTCGCAGAATGCTCTGCAGTCAGATATCCTTAAGCCATCAAAGAGAGATCTATTTCTGCCAACCTCAAAGAAGCACTGCAGCATGCTCATGCTGAGGGATTTACCGAACCTGCGAGGCCGAGTGAATAGGTTTACCTTCCCGAGATTATCCATTAATGCAGCAATAAAATAAGTCTTGTCTACGTAATAGCAATTATTTTCAATGACTTCGTCAAATGCATCATACCCGACAGGAAGCAGTTTTCTATCCATCAGAATCTCCTTCTGCAAGTATAGCATAGAATGCACCTTAGAGAAGATGGGAAACCTCTGATAGGAATGCAGAGAACTGTCTTATAATGCTCAATGACACAATGAATTATTCACTATCTGATATAATAGTCCACCTAAACGGGTATCTGGTTTAAATAAATGATATGATTCTTTTACATATAACAATATATCTATAATACACATAAAAGTTACGACAGAAATGACGCAACTTTTATATTTATGATCGAAATTGATGATTCCCTGATTAGGTATACACGAAAATCTGAGAGTTTCCTGCAGGAATACTTCATTAGAGTACTTCAGATTGATAAGAGGACCTATGAATCATATCCCCATAATGGCAGTTGGAGGCATTGGAATAAATAATGCTGCGGATTACCTTGATGCAGGCTTCTGCTCATGCGGCATCAGCTCAAATCTAGTGAGAAATGACCTGATTTCAGAAAAGAGATTCAGTGAGATCACAGAGATAGCCATGGAATATGCAAAGCTGGCTGAAAATAGATAAGACCCCATATCACAGCACTGATGGAGCTGATGGGACTTGAACCCACTGCCTTTTGAATGCCATTCAAACGCTCTAGCCAGATGAGCTACAGCCCCGATATATATGATTATAGCAGAAAACCACTGATTAAATAAACTGTGATGCTCTGTTATTTCATACTATGCAAGCCTTTGAGCCTTTTCCATGCATCACGGAGCTCTGGAGGTATATCTTCCTCTTCCATATTATTGTGAATGCTGCATGTCCCGGCCTTCTCTGCCGTCTCATAATACCACTTCTTATAATCAAGGACTGAGAGTGTCTCTTCGAGCTGCCTTATCTGAAGGCTGACAGCCTCCCTGCGCTTCTCGATAAGCTCCTTTCTCTCCTTTATCGTCGAATCACCTTCGATACAGAGATCAATGAACTTCCGGATCTCCTTAATCGGCATCCCTGTCTTCTTAAGGCATTCGATTATAGAAAGCCACTCGAGATCAGACTTCCTGAAGATGCGGATCCCTCCTGCAGAGCGCTCAACGAAAGGCAGAAGCCCTTCCTTATCATAATAGCGCAGGGCTGATGGCGCTATGCCAAGCTTTCCTGCTGCTTCCCCTATTGTGTAATCTGCCATATCGAATACCTCCTTGCCTCTTGATTTAAAGTTAGCTTTAAGTTGTATTTTCTTCAATAGGTCAAATATGGAGGCAACTAGATGGATAAGGATAATCCAAGCATTTTCCCTTTAGGAGAGAAGAATGAGGCTTTTGCAGAGTATTTCATCGGACAGAGCTATCTGAGCATGCTCTCCAGAGAGCAGGTCAAGATAGCTAATGTAACATTTGAGCCTGGGTGCCGCAACAACTGGCATATCCACCATAACGGAGGGCAGATCCTTCTCTGCACCGCTGGAAGAGGATACTATCAGGAATGGGGCAAAGAGCCACAGGAACTGCATCCAGGAGATGTTGTGAATATAGCTCCAGAGGTAAAGCACTGGCATGGAGCAGCAAAGGATAGCTGGTTTGCGCATATTGCTGTTGAAGTGCCTGGAGCATCGAATGAATGGCTGGAGCCTGTATCTGATGAAGAATACGGAAAGCTCAGGTAAAGGAGACAATATGGCAAAGCAGACAGCAGGACGCGATGCACTTGGAAGCTTCGCACCGGAATTCGCGCACCTGAATGATGATGTGTTATTCGGAGAAGTATGGAGCAGGGAGGATAAGCTCCCGCTCAGGGACCGAAGCATCGTAACAGTTACAGCGCTTATGGCACAGGGACTCACTGACAGCTCATTCAGATATCATCTGGAAGCTGCAAAGAAAAACGGAGTCACAAAAGAGGAAATGGCAGAGATCCTGACACATGCGGCATTCTATGCAGGCTGGCCAAAGGCATGGGCAGCATTCAGAATGGCAAAGGAAGTCTATGCTGAATAATAAGATACAGTCTGGGTGCTACGCATCCAGGCTGTTCTCTTATGAAATAGGCTTCTAAGGGCCTCTCCTGTTCATGATATTGCTATGACACATATAAGATCTGCATCTATCATTTTCTATCTGCTGTGATTGTATTCATCACGAGGAGAATGGAAGTCGTGAAGATCACGCAAATTACAGCCATTGCCATTCCAAGTGATACGCTTCCCTGTTCAAACTCCCTGACTATGTATGTGGATACCACAAGCGTATTCGGCGGTGCAATCAGCGATGCAGTGACAAGCTCTCTGAATGATATTATGAATGTCATCATCCATCCTGTTGCGATTCCTCGGGAGATCAGAGGGAGAGTGATCCGTCTGAGGATATATCCCCTTGAAGCTCCGAAGACCCTGCCAGCATCAAGAAGCGAGCTGCTGATCTGGGAGAATGATGATGTGACATACTGGACAGTATAAGGAAGGAACAGGGCAACATATGCAAGTACAAGGATATAACGTGTATTATAGATAGGAATCACCTTATAAATGCCATTCCAGAAAAGCATTATGCCTATCACAAGCACTATTGACGGAAGCATCTCAGGAAGAAGCGCGAGTGCCTCAACAGCCTTCTTTCTCCTGCCTGATGACTTTCTTATCACAAGCACGGCCAGAGTTCCAAGCACAGCAGCAATCGTTGCAGATGAGACTGAAAGGAAAAGGCTATTGCATAGTGCGCTTATACCTTTGCGGTTCTCTGTAAGCAGCTCAATATAGTGGCTGAATGTGAAGTTCCCCTTCGCTATCCCATAGCCCCTCAGCTTGATGAGAGATGTTGTTATTATCGAGAAATACGGAATCACAATTGAAAAGAGCAACACAGCAGCCATATAAAGGAATGCAGCTGCGACAACGCCTCTCCTGCACTTCCTGCTTCCGCTGCTCTGCCGGGCCTTCCCTCCGACCAGGCTATAGCTATTATGCGCTGTTATGCTGTTCTGAAGCATCCATAGGCATAGGCATATCC
>CAKQTF010000050.1 GCA_934276695.1 uncultured Spirochaetales bacterium | reverse complement strand
ATCCTAAGCGGCGTGATCAATGATAACGATAAAGGAGACGATAAATGAGCTTCAGAAGCAGAAGATTCGATCTCTGGACCATAGTTTCGATTGTTCTTTTCCTGCTCTTTGCCGTGTTTCTGATCTATCCGCTTATCGGGATAATGAAGCAGTCTGTCATAGGAGGGGACGGGAAGCTCACACTTTCGCAGTTTGCGAAGTTCTTCAGCCAGAAGTACTATACGAATACGATATCCAACAGCATAAAGGTGACGCTTGCTGTGACAGTATGCTCGCTTGCAGTCGGAATACCGATGTCGTATTTCTACTCATTCTATAAGCTGAAGCTATCAAAGCTCATATTCACAGTGAGCATTCTCTGCTGTATGAGTGCACCGTTCCTAGGTGCGTATTCCTGGATCCTGCTGCTTGGAAGAAGCGGTGTCATCACGACATTCTTCAAGGAAAGCCTTGGGATAAACATCGGGAATATATACGGCTTCGGAGGAATCCTGCTTGTTCAGACTCTTAAGTTCTTCCCTCTTGTCTTCATTTATATGAACGGAGCATTCAAGAATATCGACAATTCGCTTATGGAGGCTTCAGCGAATCTCGGATGCACAGGGGTAAGAAGGCTGTTCGCAATAGTGCTGTCACTTGTGATGCCTACAGTGCTTGCCGCATCTCTTCTTGTCTTCATGCGGGCATTCGCAGACTTCGGTACTCCTGTTGTGATCGGTGAAGGCTACATGACGTTCCCGGTGCTGATTTACAGGGAATTCGTGAATGAGAACGGTGCTGACTTCGGCTTTGCATCTGCAATCTCAGTCATTGCCATTGTTGTCACTGCACTTGTGTTCTTCCTTCAGAAATGGGCAACCAGGAAGTTCAGCTTCTCAATCAATGCTCTGCATCCTGTTGAGAAGAAGGAGGCTAAGGGCATTGCCGGTGTGCTGATGCATATCTACTGCTATGCAGTCTGCCTGATTGCATTCCTGCCTCAGGTATTCATCATTTATCTCTCATTCCGGAAGACCAATGCCGCAGGCACGATATTCCTTGATGGCTTCTCCCTTGGAAGCTATAAGGCTGCAATGAACAGACTGCTTGTGAGATCGATGACGAATACTGTGAAGCTTGGAGTCCTTGCTCTCTTCTTCATCATCGTGATTGCTATACTCATTGCATATCTCACAGTTAGAAGGAAGAGCCTGCTGAATGATGCCATTGATACATTCTCAATGATCCCGTATATCATGCCAGGAGTCGTAATAGGAATCGCACTGCTCACTGCATTCGGAAGCAGGCCTCTGAAGCTGACAGGCACATTCACTATAATGCTGCTCGCGGTTGTGATAAGAAGACTGCCTTATACGATCAGATCAGCCACAGCGACTCTGGCCCAGATCCCGATGAGCATTGAGGAGGCTTCGATAAGCCTTGGTGCATCCAAGATGAAGACGCTTACAAGGATAACCATCCCGATGATGGGAAGCGGAATCCTGTCCGGTGCCATCTTAAGCTGGGTTGCAATACTCACAGAGGTGTCGAGTGCCATCATACTGTACAACAACAGGAGCATAACAATGACGATATCCGCATATGTTGCGATATCGAGAGGAAATGAGGGAATGGCAGCAGCCTTTGCTGCAATCCTGACAGTGATGACGATCATATCACTGATTATCTATCTAAAGGTCAGTAAGTCTGAGGATATCAGGCTCTGAATAAAAAAGGAGATTGTTTTATGAAGAAGATTGCTGTTATTGCAATGGTTCTGCTGGTTTCACTGGCATGTGTGTATGCAAATGGCTCAAAAGAGTCCAGCTCAGGCGCAGCTGCAGATGGAATAGGGAATTCTCTTGTCATCTATACATCGAATACTGAGGCAGAGATCGCTGCAATGACACTGCCGTTCGAGAGCCTCTATCCGGATGTGAATATCGAGATTGTCAATGGAAGCTTCGGTGAGCTTTTTGCCCGCATACAGGCAGAGAAGGATGATCCTGTTGCAGATATAATGCTCGGAGGGCTTTCCTCAACTGATGGCAATAAGTATGAGCAGTATTTCATGAAGTATACATCAAGCCACAATGATGAGCAGATTGCTCCTGCTACTAATGGCTATTACAGTGTATATGGCATGTCCACAGTATGCTTTGCCGTGAACACAAAGCTTGAGAGTGAGCTTGGCCTTAACATCAGGTCATATGAGGATCTCCTGAATCCGGCGCTTAAGGGCAGGATAATCTTCTCTGATCCTAACAGCTCATCCGCTGCATGGAATAACCTCTGCAATATCTTCTCCGTCTATGGCGTTGATACACCAGAGGCATGGGCTTTGATTGAAGGCCTGATGAGAAACGGCATGGTTGTCGGCTCTTCATCTTCAAAGTGCTTCAAGGATGTTGCCAATGGTGAATATGTTGTAGGGCTCACTTATGATAACGGTGCTGTCACAATGCTCGGCGCAAAGAACTATGAGATGCGCTATCCATCAAACGGAACATCAGGAAAGGATTCATGCTTCGCAATCGTTGCAGGGTGCAAGCACCCAGAGGCAGCAAAGGCATTCGTTGAGGCAATGACATCCAAGGAAGGCACCGAGAAGATGTATCAGATGTACGGCGGAGTCAGGTTCACTAATTCACAGGTCACAGAGCCTGCTTCATTCCAGCTTGGAAAGACCAAGGATATCAAGTGGGTCGATCGTCCTGTTGAGGAGCTGACAGCTAAGAAGGATGCCCTCCTTGCTAAATGGAATGATCTCTACGCAAAGATCTATAGATAAGAATCTGAAGTAGCTGCCCTATAGCTGCTACCCGAATAATGAACAGGATCATGTCCCTTGGCATCAAGGGATATGGTTTCTGTAAGCATAATCAGGAATAAATATGGAGAAGAAAGCAGATATCGGCCTTATCGGCCTTGCTGTTATGGGTGAGAACCTGGTAATGAACATGGAATCAAAAGGCTATCGCGTTGCGGTATTCAACCGCACGGTTTCCAAGGTTGATAAGTTCATATCAGGCAGGGCTTCTGGAAGGAATATCATAGGCGTGCATTCGCTATCAGAGCTTGCTGCATCTCTTGAGCGTCCTAGGAAGGTCATATTGCTTGTGAAGGCGGGTGAGCCTGTCGATAACTATATAAATGAGCTTGTTGATATCCTGGAAGAGGGTGATGTGATCATTGATAGCGGAAACAGCTATTTCAAGGATACCATCAGGCGTACAGCCTATGTTGAGAGCAAGGGGCTGCTATTTATAGGCACAGGGATCTCGGGCGGAGAGGAAGGCGCACTGAAAGGACCCAGCCTCATGCCAGGAGGCTCAGAGAAGGCATGGCCTCTAGTGAAGGACATCTTCCAGGCTGTTGCTGCTAAGGTCGATGATGGCACTCCATGCTGCGACTGGGTCGGACAGGGCGGAGCAGGCCACTTTGTGAAAATGGTCCATAATGGCATCGAGTATGGCGACATGCAGCTGATCTGCGAGGCATACAGCCTTATGAGGAATCTTCTTGGACTCAGTGCAGATGAGCTTGCGGATGTATTCGCTGACTGGAATAAGACAGATCTGAACAGCTACCTCATCGAAATAACAAGCGGGATATTCCGGAAGAAGGATGAGGATGGCGCTCCTCTTATTGACAGGATACTTGACAGGGCAGGCCAGAAGGGCACAGGCAAATGGACATGCCTTGAGTCTCTTGACGAAGGTGTGCCGCTTACCCTCATAGCGGAGGCTGTCTACTCAAGATGCCTTTCTGCGATGAAGGATGAGAGGCTTGCCGCATCCGGAGTGTACAGGAAGGAGAAGGTGGCTTATGACGGTGACAGGAATGCTATGATTGCCGATATAAGGAACGCTCTTCTTGCATCGAAGATAATATCATATGCCCAGGGATACTCCCTGATGCGTTCGGCAGAGAGTGTCTATGGCTGGAATCTTGACCTTGGCTCTATTGCCCTTATGTGGCGAGGCGGATGCATAATACGATCAACCTTCCTTGGCAGGATAAAGGAGGCATTTGACGCTGATCCAGGTCTTTCTAATCTTCTTCTTGATCCGTATTTCAGGGATACGCTGAAGTCGCTGATCCCATCATGGAGGCGCGTTGTTGCCGCTTCTGCAATGCATGGGATCCCGTCCCCTGCATTCTCATCCGCACTTAGCTATTTTGATGGATACACATCTGCTGTGCTGCCGGCGAATCTTCTGCAGGCCCAGCGTGATTTCTTCGGTGCTCATACATTTGAGAGGGTCGACAGGGAAAGAGGTGAGTTCTTCCATGCTAACTGGACAGGCGAAGGCGGAAGCACATCTGCTTCAACCTATAATGCCTGAATGATTTCATGGAGCTGCTCCATGACCGGTAAACGGCTAGCCGCAGCTCCTGCTTCTGCTGATTATCTTTTACTGATGCTTCTCTGCAATCCTCAGGAAGACGAAGCCTAGTGCGAAGAATACAGCAAGGCATGATACAGCAACATTTATCGTGCCTCCTGCAAGCTTAACTCCAGCAATCACGAGAGAGCCAAGGAATGAGGCTCCCTTTGCGAATATGTCATAGATTCCAAAGTATTCCCCAGAGTTCTCATCTGGTATTATGCGTGAATAGTAGGATCTTGATAGTGACTGGATTGCGCCCTGGAAGCATCCGACGCCGAATGCAAGGATTGCGAAATGCAGCAGCGTCTTCAGTGTGAGCGCATAGATGCATACAGCAAAGTACCCAGATATGCATATAAGGATAAGCGTTGATGTCTTATATCGTTCAGACAGCTTTGCAAACACGAGCGAGCCAGCAAATGCTACGACCTGGGTTGCAAGAAGGAACACTACCTGGCCCACAGTGCTTAAGCTGAGATCAGTCCCGATGTTGATTGCATTGTCGATTATCGTGCCGACTCCATCTATATAAAGAAAGAATGCGATCAGGAAGAACAGCACTTTCCTGTCCTTTGTTGCAATTGTCTTCAGCGTGCTGAATATCTTCCCTACTGCCTTGCCGACAGTGTCATTGCTTCCATCTGAATGGTTCTTCTGTTTATATGATCTCAGAAGCGGGATGGATACAGCAAGCCACCAGAGAGCTGTGACAATGAAGCCTATTCCCTTTGACAGCCAGAATGGTATGATTCCTAGCATATCCGGTCCCATCACATACGCAGCAAGTGCGATGATGAATGGTATGCATGAGCCGATGTATCCCCAGGCGTATCCGTATGATGACACCATATCCATTCTGTCATCTGTCGTTACATCATTAAGCATTGAATCATATATTGAAAGTGATGCGCTGTAGCAGACTCTTGATAAGACGTAGATCAGAAGAAAGAGCACCCAGCCTGATGCGAATCCGTTTATTATGCAGCATGCAATGCCAAGTGCGACAACTGTCGTAAACAGTATCTTCCTTTTATCTTTCCTGTCTGCAAATACACCGATCACCGGTCCCATCAATGCGACTATTATCGTCGCTGCTGCAACTGCAATGGAATAGTAGGCTGTTGCCTTGTCTGCGCTTATCTGCCCGGATCCTGTCCCGATTGCAATTGATTTGAACCATATTGGTATCAATGAGCATGCAAGCATGGTGAATGCGGAATTCCCTACATCATATAGTACCCATGAGAATTCCTCTTTGGTCAGGGCTCTGAATGGCTTTGTCCTGTTTATTGTTTCCAGAAGGCTTTTCATTTCATTCCTCTTTTCAGTCAAGTATATTTCAAGATGTTTCCTTAAACGATAAGTTTTTGTAAAACATTCATTAACTTTTTGAGCAATCAGATGATAATTCCTAAAACGGAATGAATAATTACTTATGCTTGTATTTATTCGGGAATTTAATAAAATTTATATGAAAAGTATGTTTTGTATGATAAATTAGAAATATGTGGAGGCTCTAGTATGAAACCAAAAGGCAAGTATGCATGGACTGTGACAGTCGGGGAGAAGGGGCAGATTGTGATCCCGAAGAAGGCCAGAGAGGTATTCGGTATAAAGAGCGGTGATTCACTGATTCTTCTGGGTGACGAGAAGAAGGGCCTTGCAATTCCGCCTAAGGGTATGTTTGATATGTTCGCACGTGCTGTCTTTGAGACGGAGGAAGAAGATGAGGAAAGCTTATCTTGATAATCTGAGGATCTGCACTGTCCTCTCTGTTGTTGTCTATCATGCAGCCTATCTCTTCAATGGACAGGGCATACCTGTCGGAATCACCGCCGGTCATGGCATAGCCTTGTTTGATCTCTTTGCATTGTCAGTCTATCCATGGTTTATGGTGCTGCTGTTCATCATCGCAGGTATGTCAGCACGCTTCAGTCTGGAAAAGAGAACGATGAAAGAATTCATCAAGGAGAGGACGCGGAAGCTTCTTGTCCCATCGACTCTCGGGCTGTTTGCCTTCCATATATGGACAGGATATTACAATATGAGGAATGCCGGTGCCGACTTCTCAGCAATACCTGCTCCTCTGAAGCCTATTGTGATGGCGCTCTCCGGAACCGGAGTCCTGTGGTTTGTGCAGATGCTCTGGCTATTCTCTGTGCTATTGCTGCCTCTTCTGAGGAGGATCACGTATCTAGAGGAACTTGGAAGAAGGAGCGGATATGCTGCGCTTTTCATGTTCTCCATTCTTATCTATGCCAGCGCGCAGGTTCTCAATGCACCTGTCATCATTGTCTATAGATTCGGGATCTATGCTGTATCATTCCTTCTTGGCTATTATGCATTCTCGGATGAAGGCGTGATGGAAAGAGTTGATAAGGCCCGGTTTGCCTTCCTTTTTCTGGCTGTTCTCTCATATGCTCTGTATCTTATCAGGTTCAGAGACACTGATTATACAGCATCAGCCTGCCTTAAGGATATAAGCACGAATCTGTATGCATATTTCATGTCATCAGCGCTTCTTGGGATATTCAGGCATTATGCAGACAGAAGCAATGATCTTCTTGATTATCTCATGAAGGATGAGTTCGGGATC
>CAKQTF010000049.1 GCA_934276695.1 uncultured Spirochaetales bacterium | reverse complement strand
TCCATTCTGAACGATGTCAGGTTATATCCCCTGAATTCCCTTTTTAGAATACCAATGTAATTGCTTATCTGCATTATCCTCACCCGCCGGACTATTATAGAGGAGAATATCCATATGTAGAAGGGTACCTGAAGATTGATTCTGAAATTAATTTTGGATTGTGTACTGAAATCTTGTGTTTTTTTCAGCTAAAGTATATTTTCTATCATGTAATCTGAAAATAAATTTCAGAATCATATGGAAGGATTATGCATAGTACAAAGCTTTCTGCACTGATAAGCAGTGTCTCATCGAAATTCTCTCCGAAGGACAGGCAGGTTGCATCATATATGCTTGCCAATCAGGATGAAGCTGCATCGATGTCGATTGCAGAGCTTGCATCCGCATCCGGTGTCAGCCAGTCCGCTGCTGTCAGGTTCTGCAAGAAGCTAGGCTTTGAGGGGACAAAGGATCTACGTATTTTCCTGAATTCTGACAGGAGTGCAGACTGCGATGCAGAGCCATGCACGCTTCATGACAGCAATGAGCAGATATTCTCAAAGGCGCTCGGCATATCAACTGCATCGCTTTCAAGGTCTTTTGATAGCACTTCCGCAGAGAGCCTCTCATCTGCTGCCAGGATGATAATGCAGGCATCAAATATGCTTGTGTTCGGAATCGGCGGCTCAGCTCCTGTAGTCTCATTCATGTGCAATGAGTTCAGACGGCTTGGAAAGATGGTGTTCGGCTACTCGGATATATATACGATACGGACTTTCCGTGCGCATTTCGCCTCATCTGACCTGCTTTTCCTGATCTCACGCAGAGGAGAGAATGAGGATCTTGTGAAGCTTGCGCAGCATGCGCGGAAGAATGGTGCGATGATAGCTGTGCTTACATCTGATCCTTCATCAAGGCTTGCATCCATTGCCGACAGGACTGTCATATCATCGGATATGCAGTACATAGAAGGGGACCGGAACTCATTCTCAAGGCTTGGGCAGATTGCGCTGGTCTCATGCCTTTATATGATGTGCGCATCCGGTTACGCAGCAGAAGATCCGTCTTTTGACAGGAATTATCTGAATCTAACGAACTACAGATAAGCAAAGGAGGCTTTTTATGTATACGAATATCAGAGAGATTCTGAAGAACGCTTCAGAGAATGGCTATGCTGTACTGGCTACAAGCCCGATAAACATGGAGATAGCAAGGGGCATGGTGCGTGCTGCTGAGGCAAAGAAGGCGCCGATAATCTTCCTTCTCGGGCAGAACATGATGAGGCAGCATGCCAAGGCAGAGCTGATCATCCCGATGATAAAGATGCTTGCAGATGAGTATTCGACTGTGCCTATTGCGACATGCCTGGATCATGGCAATGACCCTGAAAGGCTTATGTATGCATTCAGGAATGGATTCTCATCGATAATGTTCGATGGCTCACTTCTCAGCTTTGAGGATAATATCGCAGCAACAAAGAAGGTTGCTGATCTATGCCACCAGTTCGATATGGGAATCGAGGGCGAGCTCGGGCATGTAGGTGTCGCAGCAAATGGGGATGGGCAGGATGAGAGCATATACACAGATCCTGAGGATGCAAGGCTCTTTGCTGAGCGAACAGGCGTTGACTGCCTTGCAATAGCTGTCGGGACTGCGCACGGCGAGTACCCGAAGGGGATGATCCCGCACATCAACTTCCAGAGGATCCGTGAGGTGAAGGACATAACAGGCGGGATGCCTATTGCGCTTCATGGAGGATCTGGAAGCGGGGACGAGAACATAATAAAGGCAGTAGAGGCCGGTATAAACAAGGTGAATATGGTGACTGATGTATTCGTCACATGCCGTGAGTATGTTAAGAAGGCGCTTGCTGAGGATCCGAAGATCGGCTATATGAACCTGATGATGGGTGCTGAGGATGCTGTGAAGGACTTCATAGAGCACTGGATTGACCTTACAGGCAGTGCTGGCAAGGCTGAGCTCTTCCGTCCTATAGACAGGATGGGGCTGCTTACCTCGAAGTGTGCGGTAGGGCTTTCTGAGTGATCTGAGGCTCTGGTGTGCTTCCTCATGCAGAAGGAGGCACATCAGCCTCTGCTGAGAGTGAGAGCACATTCCTTGCTGTCGATATGTCTGTGATGAGCACATTCACGAGCCCTGTCTTCAGCAGTGATGAGATGCTTCCGACTTTCTCATATCCGCTTGCGATTGCAATCCGTGTCCTTATCTGGCGGATCGCATCGAGGTTGATCGAGTAGGGGCCTAGTGTTGATGGGGCAAGGATGCGTCCTCTGTCATCGAAATAATAGTTCAGATAGTCACCTGAAAGCTCATTGTTCTTTGATTTCTCAAGGTCTGCCGGGCTGAAGAGCGCCTTCCTGAGCTTAGGATTCCTTGGAAACGGGACGCCTACACCGCCAAGGACGAAGTCCAGCGTGCTGTAGTATTCAGAGAAGTCAGTCCTGAGCTTCTCTCCGCTGAGGACTGCAGATGCCGCCTTCCTGTATTTCTTGTCAACTGAAAGTCCCCAGTTCTGGGAGAAGTGCTCGGATATAGACAGGAAATCATAGTAGTCGATGTTCATATCCTGGACATCATAGTTCATCAGCGGCAGGATCTTCCATTTTGTCCTTTTGTCTGCGACTCTGAGCTTGTAGTCTGATGCTTCCTTTATGAATCTGCCCATTCCTGTTCCGAATGATATGCTCTCATTCGGGTACTCATCGAGAAGAAAGCGCACCAGCCCTTCGATCACGAATGTATGGACTGTGCTTTCCTTTGCTGCCGAAGGCACAATGACAAGCTTCTCAAGCCCATAGTGCTCCAGAAAGAGCGCAGACATCCTGTCCTTCTCCTCCTGCTGCACATCCGGTGCGTTGAGGACAATCTCCACAAGCCCTCTCTCAAGTGCCGCATTTATGTATTTTCCTACCTGGACATGAGAAACCCCAAGGCTTTTCGCGATCTCGCTTTTTGTCATTCCTTTCTCATAGTAGTCATATGCTACAGAGAAGAGTTTTTCATTCCCAACCATAAACTGTCCTTAAACTGTATTTCTATTATTATATATGACGTAATCATTATAAAAAAACTAGAAAAATGATGTTTATGTAAATTGTTTGAAAATTAACGTTTTTTCTTGAATTGTCGAATAGAGTACTTTATTCTATTAGAAAGTTACATTTGTAATGTTTTTTCATTAAAAGGAGATGTAATAATGAAGAAAGTACTTACTTTATTATGTGTTCTGCTGGTTGCTGCAGGCCTTTTTGCGCAGGGGGCAAAAGAGGCTGCTCCGGTTGATCCTGTTCTGGATGCAATCCAGAAAGCTCAGAATATGACACTCGCTGAACTTGAGGCTGCTGCTAAGGCAGAGTTCGAGGCTGCTGGCGTTACATTCCAGGCTCGCGGTGTAACATCCGGTCTTAAGAAGGTGCTTGCAGGTTTTGAGGAGAACTACCCATGGTTCAAGTATGAGCCGTTCTCTTCATCAAAGGACCGTGCATTATATACAGAGCTTACAACAGCTCTTGGCCAGAACCAGTATGTCTGTGATGTTGCCATGGTTCAGGATGGCTCTACACTCAAGTCCTCACTCATCGATACAGACTATGTTTATAACTATATCCCTAAGTCTGTGAAGATCGCAGATGAGGATAAGAACCCTCTTACAGCACTCTACGTCAACAAGAACGTCTTCTGGAATGTATCAGGGGATTTTGGCAAGGACTACATCCAGAATGTCTGGCAGCTCACTGGTGCTGATGGCGCATCCCTCAAGGGAATCAAGCAGCTCTCATTCCAGAATCCTGCAAATGAGACAGTCAATATGTCATTCCTGATCATGCTCACAAGCCCAAGCGCATGCGAGAAGCTTGCAAAGGCATATAAGGATTATTTCGGATCTGACTATGCAGGCGGAGACGGCTATGAGAATATCGGATACAAGTTCCTTACAGAGTTCATCAGGAATGTCACAACATGGCATAGCTCAGATACAACAGCTGTCAAGAACATGGTATCAATGACAACAGGCCAGGTCGTATATGGTCCTCTCAACAAGGTCAAGGACTATCCTGCAACAAACGACTATAAGAAGGATCTTGCAATCTCTGGATGGAATGTATCACTTGATGGCTTCGATTCATACTTCTATAAGATGTGGATCATGATCCCTAAGACAACAAAGCTTCCTTATACAGCATGCCTCTTCCTTGAGTACTTCTCTTCTGTAGAGGGATTCGAGAAGGGATGGGGTGGTAACCTCGGATACTATTCAGTCAATCCTGATGTTACACCAGCTGAAGGCGATAAGCCTCTCACAGAATGGAAGCAGAACTCAATTGTCGAGGATATCGAATACATCGATTCTGCTTACAGGAATGCAAGCACATACATCAGAAGCCTTGTCACTGTATGATGACTGGCTCTGAAAGCTGAGATAAAGGGAGGTTCTGCCTCCCTTTATTCTGATTTATGCAGAGATGCATGTCTGCATTCCATGGAGAATATAATGAGCATAGATATTAAGAACCCAGGAAGCAGCAGGAGAAGGCTGAATAACGCAAAGAGCTATTTCTCTAAGCCGGCGAATGTCATAACCCTGATTTTCTTCGTGCTGCTTTTCATTACAGTCTGCCTGCCGCTGCTATCTCTTGTGAGGGATTCAGTCATTGTCCACGCCGGAGAGGTCAGGGATGTCGGAGCTAAGGCTGGCAGCTTCACGATGTATCACTGGAAGACTCTTCTGACAGAGAAGCTTTATAACTATTCCAGGATCACATTCTGGCGTCCTCTATTCAATTCTGTTGTGATGGCTCTCTGCAGCTGTCTCATTGCTGTCGGATTCGGAGGCGCTGTTGCCTGGCTGATTACAAGGTCTGATCTTCCTGGCAAGAAATTCCTATCAACGATCTTCGTTTTCCCATACATCATGCCAAGCTGGTCAATTGCGATGTTCTGGGAGAATTTCTTCAAGAACAGCCACATTGTCGCGTGCTACAACCAGGTAGGGATGCTTGAGAGCCTTACCGGGCTCTGCGTGCCTGAATGGGCTCTTTATGGATTCTTCCCATGCGCGATGTGTCTTGGAATCCACTATGCTCCTTTTGCATATCTGCTTATCGGCGGGATACTCAGGAACATGGATGCAAACCTTGAGGAGGCTGCGACTGTTCTCAAGGCATCAAGATTCAAGATACTAAGGCGCGTGACGCTTCCTATCGTTATGCCTGCTCTGATCTCGACAGTCCTTCTTGTCTTCTCAAGCAGCCTGTCAAGCTATACTGTCCCATCATTCCTCAATAAGAACGGCTCATTTGCGACAGTCTCCACGACCATGCGGTCTCTGTTCAATACATCATCGATGCAGGGGCAGGGATTTGTCGTTGCTATAATCCTTCTGCTGTTCTCTGTCGTTATCCTTACCCTGAACAATAAGTTCACAGGAAAGCGCAAGTCATTCACAACTGTCAGCGGAAAATCAGGACAGGTCTCGCTCGTCAAGCTCGGGAAGGCGAGAATGCCTATTGCTGTCATTGTCATGGTGATTGCTGTATTCCTGGCTATTGTCCCGCTTGTATCCTTCGCTCTTGAGAGCCTTCTTGAGGTTCCTGGTGACTATTCTACATTCTCATTCTATTACTGGATCACTTCAGATACGCTTGAGGACAGGGTCTTCGGGTCATCCCAGGGCATCCTGCGCAATCCGACGATATGGAAGGCAATGGGAACAAGCATCCTTGTATCATTCGCCGTTGCATTCATCTCAGGCACATCAGGTATAATGATCGGATATGCTGCTGCAAGGAAGAGGGGATCAAGGCTTGCACGCTGGGTTTCCAACATGGCATTCTTCCCGTATCTTATCCCTGCAATGAGCTTTGGCGCTGTCTATCTCTCTGTGTCTTACTCACAGTCATTCTCATTCCTCCGAGGCTCAGTATGGCTGCTGATCCTTGTAGGCGGAATCAAGTTCCTTCCATTCGCTTCAAAGAGCGGTGCGAACTCGATGATGCAGCTATCAGCAGAGATTGAGGAAGCTGCGATGATCATGAACGTGCCATGGTGGAAGCGCATGGTGAAGATTCTGTTCCCTATACAGAAGGCAAGCTTCATCTCAGGATATCTTCTTCCGTTCATATCATGCATGAGAGAGCTTTCTCTGTTCGTCCTTATCGCTGCACCTGGCTCAATCATCACAAGAGTCCTGCAGGACTTCGAGGTGAATGGCCTTACTCAGATAAGCAATGGAATAAATTTCCTGATCATAATCATTGTCCTCCTTGTCCAGTTCATCACCAACAAGCTGACAGGAGCAAGCATAGACAAAGGCATTGGAGGTTGATATGCCAAGAATTGTACTAGAACACGTAACTAAGAGATTTGATAAATTCGTTGCTGTTGATGATCTCAATCTTGTTATAGATGACAGGGACTTCATCACGCTTCTTGGACCATCCGGATGTGGAAAGACAACTACACTCAGGATGATTGCAGGTCTTGAGACACCTACAGAGGGCAGGATCACTATAGGCGATACTGTTGTATTTGACAGCAGTGAAGGCATTGATATCCCAGCTGCGAAGCGTGATATCGGATTCCTTTTCCAGAACTATGCTCTCTGGCCTCATATGACTGTCTACCAGAATATATCATTCGGCCTTGAGAACCTGAAGTGGGATAAGGAGAGGATCCGCAGCAGGGTCATCGAGATGATGAAGATGCTTAAGATCGAGCAGTTTGAGCACAGGTATCCATCAGAGCTTTCAGGCGGTCAGCAGCAGAGAGTCGCTATCGCAAGGACGCTTGCTCCAAGCCCTAAGGTTCTCTTCATGGATGAGCCTCTGTCGAATCTCGATGCAAAGCTCAGGCTTGAGATGAGATCCGAGCTGAAGAGGCTGCACGTCGATACTGATTCAACATTTGTGTATGTCACTCATGACCAGATGGAGGCTATGGCACTTGCTACTAAGATCTGCCTCATGGATAAGGGAATACTCCAGCAG
>CAKQTF010000048.1 GCA_934276695.1 uncultured Spirochaetales bacterium | reverse complement strand
GCATGCGTCTGGTTCAACTCTGTTTCATAGGTCTCTAGAAATGCCCTTTCTTTTTTTGCTTCTTCTATAGTGCTCTGCGCAGCTAGGGTTAGTGAATTAAGCTGCTCTATCTGTGCTTTCAGATTTGATACGGTTCCCTGTGCAATGGAAATCTCAGATTCAAGTTCATCTAAGGTCTTGAGCTTTGGATTAATCGCCAATGCCTCTCTGTATGTTTTTATAGTATAGACTGATCCAAAAATGATGAAGATCAGGCTTGAAAGAAAAAGGATATATAATGTTGTCATCTTGCTTCTCCCTCTGTCATTTCTGATGCAGCCTTAAGATCAGAAATCACTTTCTCTAAGCTTGATTTCTGCTGCTTAAGATTTTCTAATTCTTTCTTTATAGAATTCTTCTGGTTTTCAACCTGTCCTAGCTGCTTATTTGCATCTGCAATCTGAGTGTTGAGATCTTTAAGCATTGCTTTTGTCTCTTCGACTTGGCTTGTGGTGTCTCTTAGGGATTTCTCTCTTGTTGTAAGAGTTGCAAGTGAGCTCTCTATCGAATTCTTGGATTCTGTGAGCTTTAAGATCTCCGCTGTAAGATTTGTCTTCTGAGTATTGAGATAAGAGACTTCTGTATTTAGGGTTGCTATTGTTGAAGTTTGTTTTTTTATATTTTCATCCTGGGTAGCTTTTGTTTTCTCTAATGAAGCAATGCTGTTTTCGAGTGATGCTTTTGAACTTTCCAAAGATGCTACATTCGATGAAAGATTCTTTATTGTTGTCTCTAAAGATGTGATGGATTTCTGGCTATCAGTCTCTGTTTGTGATAAAGAGGTAATGCTTGCCTGAATCTTATTCTGGTCCTTTCGAAGGGAAGTGTTCTCTCCCAGCAGAGTTGCTTTCTGCTTTGTAAGAGAGCTGATTTCATCATTAAGCGTTGCTATTTCAGATTCAAGTGAGGACTTTTCATCCATTAAGATATTGTTCATTGCAGCAAGCTCGTTCTTGCTATTTTCATTCAGCTCTGTAAACATTGCTGACAATGATTCATATCTTGAATGCATGTTATTGATATTCTTCTCAAGAGCAGCATTCTCAACTGCAAGCTGGTCAGCCTTTTCCTTTTCAACTATGTTCGCTGCAATTGTCTTCATGATTGATTCCAGCCTGCTTTCTGCTTCTGTGACCTGAGCTTCTGCAAATGAAATCTTCTCATTGGCATTGTCAATCTTAGTCTGAAGCTCCTTGTCGAGGGCTATACGCTCTTTTTCTGCAGAAGTTCTGAATTCAGTTAATGTTGATTTCCATTCAACATATTCCCTCATCATGAAACCTAGCAGTAATGAGGAGCAAATGCATATTATAAGGACGATAGCCATGCAACTAGAAAAAACGATGAACTTTTTTTTATCTGTTTCCATAAATACCCCGAATGACGTACTTTTGTTAGTATAGCCCAAAATAAATATCAATAATAAGTAAATCGTAGTTTTTTACAGGCTACCGAATGAAAATCTTTTCATGTTATGTATGAAACGACAGAGATAGATCTATATTTTTGTGATTGCATGGAACCTATCTGCTTGATTTCTGATCCGTATAGGGGTAATCCTCAGTATTTCTGGCTCTGCTTCTGTTTTTTATACCACTATATAAAACAGTCTTTTCATTATTGCTCCAAATTGGAATTCAGTTGCTTTGGATATCTACACTTTTTGTGGCAATGATTTGAAATTTTTATCCGTAAGAAATTTTAAGCCAGAAGATTTCTGAGGAAAGATACTTGCCATAAGATACGATACAGTTCTGACGAAATAAGTTTTGAGATAGGCTTCATTCAATAATGCCTGTGTAGTTTGAGCTTAGAGCAAAGAACAACTTAAGTTGGATGATCTTCTGATCAACAAAAAGAGGATGCCGCAAAAACAGCATCCTCTAAGGATATGGTTCAGACTCTGGCTATTCCCATTGCTTTATTCCCTTGAGGATCTTCTCTTCTGACCTTCTCTTCGGATTTATCCTGATCTCTACCTTCCTGACGATATGGACAAGGACTGAAGATATTATGAAATAGATGATTGCTGTTGCAATCAATGGAAAGAATGCCTCATATGTTCTGCTTCTTACAAGGTCTGAGATCTTGGTCAGATCAAGGACTGCGATATAGCCGACAACAGATGTTTCCTTGATAAGTGTCACAACATCATTGCGGTAGATTGGCAGGAAGTGCTGGGCTGCCTGAGGAAGAAGGATCTTGAAGAATGACTGGCTGTCTGTATATCCAAGAGCTTTAGCGGCTTCAAGCTGTCCATCTGGAACAGCCTTGCATCCAACGCATAGCATATCATACATGGAGCATGCAAAGATCAGTGTGAAGCCTATGACAGATACCCACATGCCACTGAGTCTGGCTGAGCCGAAAACGATGTAATAGAGAATCATCAGAAGCAGTACAGTAGGCATTCCTTCAATTAGCCAGTTGAAGAAATCATTGATTGCATTTGCCACTGGATTGCCATGTCTGCATAGCAGATAGATTGCAAATCCAAGTATTGTGCCGGCAATAATTGAACAGAATGTGATCAGGATTGTTACACCAGCACCCTGCAGGAAGAGCACCCACCGGTTCTCCCGCATGAATGTCTTCTCAAAGCTGCTGCCAAGCTTCTGGAAGAAGCTGAGGCTGCTTTCATTCTCTCCGAGGATGACAAGATTGATCGGTGTTGTATAGTAAACATCAGAAAGTGTCCCGCTTTCCTTTCTCTCCTCGCTTACAACGATATTCATTCCGATGTCATACTTTCCTGTCTCAACCCCTGGGGCGATTGCTTCAAATGGAACCTCATAGAAGACTGGTTCATAGCCATATTCAAGACAGAATCGTGAGATGAATTCAACATCATATCCACTGAGCTTTCCATTGCTGATGAATGAGAATGGCTCATAGCCGCCTTCAACTGCAATTGAGAGCCTGCCATTCTCTCCTGTGAATGGAGGAAGCTCGAAAGTGCTTTCTGCTGGATCGAAGTTATTGATCCAGTAATCATATAGTCTTTCTGAGGTTCCATCAGCTTTGCATTCTGCGATGAATTCATTCAGTTCCCTGAGAATCCTGTCCTGACGCTCATTGTTTCCGATGATGCACGTTGCGTTGATATAGCCGGCAACTTCATCCAGTGTCTCAAGCTCAGGGTGATTTGCCTTCTGAATGCCATAGCTTACGCCTTCGATCAGATATGCATCTGCTTTTCCAGAGGTTAATGCATAAATCATATCATTTGGCATTGTATAGTACTGGAAGACTGTATCTGGAACGGTATCCTCGATGAGCTCTTCATATAGAACAGCGGTCTGGACTGCGATGTTCTTGCCATTGAGAGCTTCGATTGGGGTTGACTTGGAGTACTTTGCGCTTGCTGCGAACAGCGACATTGCAGACATTGCCATAACGGCAAGACTGATTGCAGTTCTTCTGATTCCCATTGCTTATTCCTCCACCCATCTGAAGCTGATATCCACCCTGTTGATATAGCCTTCAGAATCTTCAGCCTTATATTCCCTCAATGTAGTAGTAGGATCATTGATGATTGACTGGAACAGCTCACTTTCAGAGTTCCTTGCATCTGCCGGCTCTCCCTTGTATTTGATGAATAGCGAGAGGGTATCGCTCTTCTCGGAGTATTCAACAAGGGCAATGATATCTGGATTGTCTTCATATGCTGCGATATTGTTGATGCATATCTCCTCAATTGCCATGCTGAGCTTTGTAAGACGCTCAGACTCAATAAGGAGCTTCTCTCCATAGCCCATAAGCTCTTCGTTCATTGCCTCGATATCGAAATCCGTGGATTCAATCTTGTATGAAAGTGTAGATAGACGCTGTATAAAGCGCCTTGTCTTCTCTTTCTGCGGATGCTCGAAGATCTGCTTCGGTGTGCCGTCTTCATAGATCCCGCCTTCGTCCATAAAGAATATCCTGTTTGAGATCTTCCTTGCAAAGTCCATTTCATGAGTGACGATCATCATTGTCCTGCCAGACTTTGCCAGCATTTTGATTACCGACTGGACTTCTCCGATCATGCTTGGATCAAGAGCAGATGTAGGCTCATCGAAGAGAATGATCTCAGGATCCATTGCGATGGTTCTTGCAATTGCGATTCTCTGCCTCTGTCCTCCGGAAAGCTCATCTGGATAAGCAAAGACCTTAGTTGCAAGCCCGACGGATGTCAGCAGCTCCATGGCTCTGTCATATGCTGCCTGCCTGTCCTTGCCAAGAAGGGTAATCTGAGGATTCATGATATTCTCAATGACTGTCTGGTGCCAGAAAAGATTGAAGGACTGGAATACCATTCCCATCTTTTTCCTGACTTCATTTAGGTCACAGCCCTTCGCTGTTATGTCCTGTCCATCAACGATGATCTGCCCAGATGTCGGCTCTTCAAGCATGTTTATGCATCTGAGCAGGGTGGACTTTCCTGTTCCTGATGGACCGATGACTGCAATTACGTCGCCATCGTTGATTGTGACGTTGATGTCTTTGAGAGGACAGCAATCGTCGAACTCTTTTCGGAGATGTCTCAGCTCAATCATAGCTTCAGTCCTTGGAGATTATGGATCTCCCATATGTGATAATGCCGGAATGCCGGACCCGTGAGTGCAAACTGCACTGCATTCGCTTCTAGGTTGAATTGTCCATAAATTGAGGGGTTATGCAAGGCTTTTATCTGGAAAAATCAAATAAAATGGAAATTATGTTTTATTTATTCACTGTTGGCAGAACTTAAGTTTGCTATGTTCTGATTGCTGGAGCATTGTTCTGGTGGAATATTGTATATTCTCTTGCACTAATGGCTGTGGTTTATTCCAAGCAGAACTTCCAAAGCAAAGATCTCAGTCTGGGATAGTCCTTTAATTTTCTTCATGAGTGCATCTAATCTAGAATCACCAGCAGTTATGGAATCTTTTCCAACGCCATTGAGAAGCCATTCTACGGTAGTTCCAAGCTCATTTGCCAGGGATACAGCAACAACCAAAGATGGAAGTCTTGCTCCGGTTTTCTGATTGGCTAGCGTCTGATATGGTACAGCAATTTTTGGCTCTTCACGTTTTCATAGGGGATTCAGATTTTAACGAGGGTATGGAGATGTAGCGGATAAGGGAAAAGAAATAGCCTTCATCACTGTATCCATATCCAATTCTCTTTATGGACTTTATCCTGCTGTTGAATCCTTCGATCCTCCCTGTGGATATCGGGAATGAAGACTGAGCATCCTCTTCTCCTTCAGCCTGGCGAATCGTACAAGAGGCGGGATTGCGCTTTCCATTGAGGCAGCGAACCATGCTCTCCATCCTCTCTCAGCCTCTATTCTGTCTGCAAGGCCGAACAGCCTGCACATCTCCTCCTTCATTGAATGGCAGACGGCAATATCGGAATGCGAATCAAGGATGCTATCCAGGGCAGAGCCTCTATTCTCCGGCATGGAGGACCACCTGCCTGAAAGGAGCAGCCATCTTGCTCTCTTGACATCTGAGTACAGATCCTTCTCCTTCCTTATCTCAGCCTTCGCAGCACCGCTGTTCCTCAGCCGCATTGCTTCGGCCTTATGCCTTCCTGCCTCCTCCAGCCTCACAGCTCCGATCAACTCCCTGCTGAACTGGGCCTGCATATGGTAGCGGTCATATACTATCCGGGCATCCGGCAGGTACTGCCTGATAAGGATATTGTATGAGGCGTTCATGTCCATTGCTACGGCCTCTGCCTCTGATAGATTTCCCATATCCATATCCTGGAAGAACTTGGCGAAGTCCTCCTTTGTCCTTCCTCTGCCTGCCCATATCACATCACCCCTGTCGAGGTCCATTACGCATGCTGCATATCTGTGGCCCTTGTGGATTGCGAATTCATCAGCAGACAGATGCCTTGGCCTGTAGCCTTCTTCCATGAGCTCCCGTCTCCTGTCTGAGACCGCCTTATCCATCATATCCCTGTGGATCCCTTTTACCGTACCCAGTGTATTCCTGAGATGCTCTGTATTGATGATATCGGCATGCTGAACCGGAGAAGCGAGCTTATCCATGATGCTGCCCTTTCCGTTATCCTGGTGCCTAGATGCCTGAATGGGATCTCCTCCCCGGATGTCCTCGAGCATCCTGTGCATCTGTATCTATGGCAGCTGATCGGCAGATCCTGCCTGGTATCCGCATATACCGGCATGTCTCTTAGCCGTGTGCTGTAGCTGCCGCAGACATGCGCATGCCCTCCGCAGTATGGGCATCCTCTCCTGTCTGCCCTGTTGCTCCTGAAATGCAGCAGCCTCTGCTTCCTGTCTGGTGTTATGCTTGTGCTTATGTACTCATAGCCTTGCGGAAGTGATGGGGAATCTGATATGTCTTCTTTTACGGGCATGTGTCCGTTCCTCTGTTAGTGTGGTAACTAATACTTTAGAACTCACATGCTCTTTTTTTCTACTGCTTATTCCTTTTTCCCTATTTTTCCGTGGAGAACCAAATTATTGTTGATAAATCCTATGTTCTTTGTTATCGTTAAAGCACAGAAAAGACGTAAGGAAATCAGTTATCTGGACCTTACGGATAAGGGGCATCTCGTGTAGATGTCCTTTCTTTTTGTCTTGTGGTATTTCTAGCCGCTTGTTGCACTAATTTATGGCAACGAAGAGCGTGCCTGATTATCAAGAGAATAAGTATTGATAATCAATTGTTTTTTTATGCGTCATAGCCCAATAGATGATGAAAAAGGGGAGCCTCAGCGACTCCCCGGAGGAATAGCACACTTTGCCATTCCTTTTTCATGTTCTCTTTTGTTCTTCATTCAGGTAAGATAAAGACAGCTGTATGTCTTTTAAAGTGCGAGTATATCCTCCCAGACATCGCTTTTGATCAGGATTCCATGTTCTCTTGCATCCTCTCTGTCGGCTATAACCCTTTCTCCTGGATAGCGGGCAACTGTGCCTTCCTTTACAGGGGCAGCTTCCCTAAGCGCTTTCTTCAGATATGCTTCTGCTTCTTCGTAGCCATTCGGACCTAGTGCATCTGGTGCGATGGAGATGAAGACCTGACTTCACCTGCCTTCATCTTCTCCTGTCTTC
>CAKQTF010000047.1 GCA_934276695.1 uncultured Spirochaetales bacterium | reverse complement strand
CTATTATCCCGACCCCTGGTGCTACGTCCGATAGATCAAGATCCTGGTAGCTTAGATGAATGTCGCTTCTTCTGATTTCCCTGAGCATGAGTCAATATTAGAACTGTGGAATATTTCCTGTCAATGAATTACAATTTCCAGCATGACAGTGAAAGACTATGCAGATCATCTATCATCTGTGCTTGATATCGGATCATTTGATGATTACTCAATGAATGGCATCCAGATAGGAGGAGAGGACAGGATCCTGAAGAAGGCTGCCTTTGCAGTCGATGCCTCCCTTTATACCATAGAGAAGGCTGCAGAGGCCGGGGCAGACATCCTTGTTGTCCATCATGGTCTTTTCTGGGGTGAGCCGATTGCTATAGACGGAGCCCACTATAAGAGGGTTAAGACAGCTATCGACAGCTCTCTTTTCCTCTATGCTGCGCATCTTCCGCTTGATGCGCATCCTGCTCTTGGCAATAATGCCCAGATTGCAATGCGCCTTGGGATGAAGGAGTGGGATCCTTTCGGACTGTGCAAGGGAAAGCTGATCGGAGTCAGAGGGCGTCTGCCGTTCCCGATGACTATAGAGGAGGCTGCTCTGCTTCTTAATTTCGATCTTTCCTCATCATTCATGCTCCAGGGCAGGAAGGAGAAGGCTGAGACAGTCGGAATCATATCAGGAGGCGGAAGCTCTGATGTGCATGATGCAGTGAAGGAAGGCCTTGACCTCTATATAACAGGTGAGTTCCTTCATCAGGATTATGCAGATGCATGTGAGTCAGGCATTTCTGTGCTTGCTGGCGGACACTACAGAAGCGAGGTATTCGGAGTCAGGGCTCTGATGCGGATGACTGATGCTGAATCACTGGCTGAGACTGTATTCATAGATGCGGAGAGCGGGCTTTGAGAAGAAGGAATCTTTATCCATATCTGCTGTCTTCAGCCATCATAGCGCTTGATCAGATCACAAAGGCTGTCATTGTCCATCTCATACCTGAGAATGGAATAGGCCTCAGATGCCTCTCTGATTTTCTCTGGATTGTCCATGTCAGGAATGATGCTGTCGCATTCTCCATGGGCTCAGGGCTTGCGATTGCTGCAAAATATGCTCTTTTTGTGGTCCTTCCGATTCTGTTCATGGCAATGGTTGCATATGCAATCGCATCAGACCGCTTTGAGCATGAGATATCAGTTTTTGAGCGCTGGTGCCTTGCCGGCATTCTCGGAGGCGGAATCGGGAATATAATCGACAGGCTTTTCAGGAATCTCAGGGTTGTTGACTGGATAAGCACAGCAACCTATGGCTTTCTGGGGATGGAAAGGTGGCCTACTTACAACATAGCTGATGCCTCTGTTGTTATTTCTGTTATATTATTGCTGTTGGCCTTTGTGGCTGAAAGGAAGAGAAAGGATGAATAAGAAAGGATATACAGTTCTGTTTATGATCGCTGCGACAGTCCTTAACATGCTGCTTCTTGCAGTGTTCTTCATTGTTGGATTTGTGCTGCTTGGACTCTTTATGAACAGGTTCCCTGATTCTTCAGGCTCAGCAGGGATCCTGACGCTCCTTGTTTTCGTTGTGGCAATCGGAGCGACTTTCCTGATCTATAATGCATGCCTTAAGTATGCTGTTAGGAAATGGAATCTTGAGGATAAGCTCTACCCGTTCTTCGCACCTAAGAGAAGAAGACCAAGGGACGGGGAGTAAGCATTGCGCTATCAGTCTCTGTCAAAGCTTCAGGACAGCTACTGGTACTCGTTCAATGATGAGCCAGTCGCATCCATGAAGCGGATTCCCTTCATACGGATGTCCCATCCATCGTTCCTTCTTCCGGAGGAATCCCCTGATGGGCTATGGCATATGTTTGCTGATACACAGCTAGGCATAGTCCATTACAGCTCAACATCAGGCCTTGAGTGGGAGCGTGCGCATATGCTGTTCCCGCACTCATCCGGTGCATTCATCTATAAGGAAGGCTCCACTTACTATATTGCATATGAGACTCATTACAGGAAGCCGTTTTCCAGAGCATCCGCATCATCGAGGATCATGATAGCATCATCGACTGACCTCTCACTATGGTCAGAGCCTAAGATGATCCTGGATTCATCATCGGTTGCAAAGGCTGTTTTCCGGGATGGGCGTGAGATGCTTTATTCTCCGCAGCTTGTGCAGTGGAACGGCCATTACAGGCTGTATTTCGGAGCAGGAGAGGCTGTCATGTATGACAGCGCGGAGAAGGCTGCTGCTGCATTCATGTATGCGGATGCAGACTTCATCGACGGGCCTTATAGTGCTGATCAGATCCCGGTATTCAGCATAGACCGGGACAGCATATACAGGAATCTTGCTGTCGGCCATGTGAGGATAGTGCCCTGCTCAGATGGCCTTGCTGCGCTTGAATGCGCATACTCATATTCAGAGGAGAGGAACAGGTCTGAATCTGTCCTTCTTCTCTCGCTTTCATCTGATGGGATTGACTTCATAGATTCAAGGATAGTAGAGCGCACACCTGAGGAAGGATGGGCAAGCAGGTACATAACAGCAGCGGATCTGAGATACAAGGAGAGTGATGACGCCTGGTACTGCTATTTCTCTGCATCTGCAGAGTCCGGAGTTCCTGGCCTGAAGTATGTGAAGGAGTCTATCGGGCTCCTTCTTGGGAGGGATAGATGATAGATCTTCATTCAGATACAGTTTATGCGCTCTGGCATAGAGGCGGCGAGAATGACAGCCTCCTGTCTAACAGCCTGATGATCACGAAGGACAGGCTCATTGCAGGCGGGATCACAGGGCAGTGCTTTGCTCTCTTCACTCCGCTGAAGGAAGGGAATCCATGGCAGACTGTAAATGCCCTCCATGACAGGTTCATCAGGGAGACAGAGCTTGCTGGAATCCCTGTCTATACCGGCAGTGAGGATCTCAGGAAAGGGCTTCACGCAATACTCACAACAGAGGAAGGCGGCGCTATAGAAGGGGATATATCGAGGCTTGGGATCCTCAGAAAATGGAATGTCAGGATATTCGGCTTCACATGGAACTATGAGAATGAGCTTGGATACCCTAATAGCACTGATCCTGCGGTAATGGGAATGCCTCTGAAGGATAAAGGCATCGAAGCGCTTTATGAATGCGAGAGGCTTGGCATGATCGTTGATGTGTCTCACCTGAATGACGGTGGCTTCTATTCCATAGCAGAGCATGCCAGGAAGCCATTCATAGCCACTCATTCAAATGCGCGCGCAGTCACTGATGTGCCGAGGAATCTGACTGATGACCAGATCCGCATAATAGCAGACAGGGGAGGCGTTGTCGGATTCAATATATGCTGGGCATTCCTGGCAAGGGAGGACACACCAGAGCGGACCAGCCGTATCTCTGATATGGCAGCTCATGTGAGGCATATGTATGATGCCGGAGGTGAGGATGTCCTTGCATTCGGATCGGATTTTGATGGTACTGGCGGGAACCTGGAGCTTGATTCACCAGAGAGGATCCCACTGGTAAGGGATGCTCTCAGAAAGGAGGGACTCTCCGAGAGAGTCATAGACAAGGTCTTTCTGGATAATGCATTAAGAGTCCTTGGATCATGCTAGCTGAGACGGAAAGGCTTATCCTGAGAAGCCTTGGAAACAGCGACTACTGTTCTGTAAGGGCTCTTCTGGAGGATAGCAGAGTCATGCGGGGCTTCGGCGCTCTCAGTGAGACTGAGTGCAGGCGGTGGCTAAACAGGCAGCTTGCAATGAATAGCGAGGACCCAGCGCTTGGCATGAATGCGCTTCTTCTGAAGGGAAGCGGTGTGTTCATAGGGATCTCTGGCATAGCATCATATGATCATTCAGTGAGAGCTGCAGAGCTAGGATATGCCCTGGCTCCGGATTTCTGGCATAATGGATATGCATCCGAGGCCCTTGTGTTTATGATCGGCTATGCTTTCAGTGCCATCGGAGCGGCGGAGGCATATGCAGTGATAGACATTGGGAATACCGCATCTGCCAGGACAGCTGAGAGATGCGGCATGCATAGAGAATCTGAAGTCCTAAGAGTGTTCAGAGGTGCTGAGGTCCCCCATCACGTATATTCTGTGAGAAGAGCATAGCATCATATCCTCCATTCCTGGCTCTTCTTCTGGCTCTCTGCCATATGATAGAAGATGCCTCTTCCTGAAAGGAGCTTCTCAGGGCTTCCGCTTTCGGCAATCACTCCGTCTTTCAGGACGATTATCTGATCAGCATTTGATACGGTTCTCATCCTATGTGCGATTATAAGGACAGTCTTATCCCTGATCAGCCTTGAGACTGCACTCTGTATCGCGCTCTCATTCCCTACATCAAGGCTTGCTGTCGCCTCATCAAGCAGGATTATTGGGGCATCTTTCAGGAAGGCCCTTGCAATTGATATCCTCTGCCTCTCTCCTCCTGACAGATTCTCCCCGTTCTCTCCGATCACTGTATTCCATCTATCCGGAAGCTTCTCTGCAAATTCATCGACATTTGCAAGCTTTGCTGCAGCAATTACCTCATCATCAGTTGCATCCCTTCTTCCTATCCGTATATTCTCAAGCACAGTGTTATTGAAGAGCGTGACATCCTGGAATACGATTGAGTACAGTGACATCAGGCTCTCCGGATCGGATGAAGAGATATCCATCCCTCCTACGGATATCCTGCCGCTGTCTACATCCCAGAACCTTGAGGCAAGCCTTGAGACTGTTGTCTTTCCGCTGCCCGATGGCCCTACGAGAGCAGTGACCTGACCCTGCTTTGCCACGAATGAGATATCCTTAAGTACCTCTATGCCATTGCTGTAAGAGAAGCTGACATGGTTGAATGTGATATCTGCAGATGTGTTTGTGAGCTTATCAGAGCCAGTCTGTATAGGGTAGTCGAGAATCTCATTCATTCTCTTTATGTTTGCATCTGTGGCTATTATCGCTGCAAGATTCTGCAGTGCTCCCTCAAGCGGGTCATAGAGCCTTGAGGCAATGATCAGGAATGCTGCATAGTCCAGCATTGAGAGCCTTCCTGATGCATAGAGATATGATCCAGCGAGCGCTGTGCTCGCAATACCAAGCTTCAGGATCAGGCTTGATGCTGTTATGAATGAAGCTGTCCCGAGCTCAGACAGCACTGTCCTCTTCTCTGAATGCCTTATCTTCCTCTCAAGGCCTTTCAGATAGCTTCGGCATGCATTCCCTGAACGCAGGTCTGCAATGCATTCGATGAATTCCTGGATCCCGTCCTCGGCTTCTATCCTTGCGCTCATCGATTTCCCTGATAGCCTTTTCTGCACGCCGGATGACAGCAGCGCAATTGATATCGATACAGGCAGTGGCCATATCGCCGCAATCGCCATCCTCCAGCTGAATACGAAGAGGAATATGGCTATGACTGCTGTGGAGATCATTGCTCCTGCAAGCGGGCAGACGTAATGGGACTGGCTTGTCTCAAGTACTGCTGAGTCATTCATGATCGCTGATGTGAGGTCGGCTATGTCCTTTTTGGAGAAGAATGAGAGAGGGATCTTCCTGAGCTTCTCTGCCAGTGCTATCCTCCTGGAGCCGCTTTCCTCATATGTCCTTAGGAATGTGCCATCATACTGCAGCTTTGAGGCAATCAGTATGGCAATGCAGCTGCATAGTGAGCCCGATGCATAGAATACCCATTTTTCAGAGAGCCTGATTCCGCTGAGCATATCACTGACAGCAGAGAAGAGCAGGACCACAGGAAGCATCAGTGTGATGTTCTGAAGAGCTGTGAGAAGGCTTCCCTTCACAGTGTCATATGCGCCTTTTTTCGATAGTGCAAACCTTCGCTGAAGCCATCTGATCATCTCTCATCCTCCTTCTCGATTCTCCACATCACGCTCTGCTGGTATTCTTTCCACATCCTGCTGAACATCCCGTTCGATGAGAGGAGCTCTCTGAAGCTTCCTTCTTCGATGATCCTCCCTTTATCGATGACATATATCCTATCTGCATTCATGACTGTTGATAGCCTATGGGCGATCATCACCAGCGTATGCCCATCTGCAAGGCTGTCTATGGCTTTCTGCATTCTGAGCTCGTTATCCGGATCTGCATATGCAGTGGCTTCATCCAAAAGGACTATAGGGGCATTCTTGAGTATTGCCCTCGCTGCTGCGATCCTCTGCACCTCACCGCCAGAGAGATGCACTCCATCCGATCCGATCATTGCATTGATCCCATCAGGGAGCTTCCCGATTATATCCATGCATTCAGCTTTCCTTAGCGCATCCATTGCATCGCTCACTGATGCATCGGGCCTGCCCAGCCTGACATTATCGAGTATTGTGCCTTTTATCAGGTGGCTGTCCTGAAGCACTGATGTCATGCTTTCCATGAGCGTCTCTGTATCTATGTCTTTTATGTCAGCACCGCCGATCAGGATCCTGCCATCATCCGCATCATAGAATCTGGATATAAGGGATAGGACTGTGCTCTTCCCTCCTCCTGAAGGGCCTACGATGCATGTCTTCTCCCCCTGCCTTATCCTCATTGAGATCCCGTCAACGGCATTCCTCTTTCCATCATAGCTGAACTTCACATTGTCAAGCTCGATGTCATACCCATGCATCTTCCCTGTCTTATCCCCAGCCTCTGGCAGCTCTTTCTCAGCCATGACCTGGTCTATTCTCTCAATTGCATCCTGGACGATCATGCTGTTCTCGCTCATGCGCATCATCTTCGAGAGCGTGAGCGGTATGACAGGTGTTATTATTATGTAGAATATGAAATTGAGAATGAAGCTGGATGATATCCCGCCTCCTGTGAATGCAATTGCTCCGATGATCAGGAATATGAATACGCTGTTTATCGCAAGAGTGAAGAGCATCATGGCTGGAGTCAGCTGCTTAGTGTATGCTATTGTCCACTTTGCATAGTTCTCTATCGAGTCCCTGAAATGCCTGAATGAGAATACAGTCTGGCCGAATGTCTTCACCACAGGAATCCCCCTGACATATTCAACAGCCTCATTTGACATCTCAGAGAGGGCATTCTGGTATTCTGTTATCTTCTCCTTCATTGATTTTCCGGTCATTCCAAGCATTGCGATGAATGCAAGGACAACCGGAATGAGACTCAGAAGCCCGAGCCGCCAGTCAAATGCATAGAGAAGGAACAGCATGCCTATGATTGTCCCAGCAGCCCTGAAGCTGTCCGGAAGCTGATGCGCAAGGTATGTCTCTGCTGCTCCCGATGTCTCTGACACTGTCCGTCTC
>CAKQTF010000046.1 GCA_934276695.1 uncultured Spirochaetales bacterium | reverse complement strand
GATAACAGGAGCATTAGCACCATCAAAACCATATTCTGTGAGGAGGTCTCTCATTTCCTCTTCTACAAGGTCAATAAGATCTGGGTCATCAACCTGATCACACTTGTTGATAAATACGATGATAGCTGGAACACCAACCTGTCTTGCAAGAAGGATATGCTCTTTTGTCTGAGCCATAGCACCATCTGTAGCAGCAACTACGAGGATTGCACCATCCATCTGAGCAGCACCAGTGATCATGTTCTTGATGTAGTCAGCATGGCCCGGGCAGTCAACGTGTGCATAGTGTCTGTTCTTTGACTGATACTCAACGTGTCTTGTGTTGATTGTGATACCACGCTCTTTCTCTTCTGGTGCATTATCAATTGCATCATAAGCAAGTGCCTTGTCGCCGAAAAGCTTAGCGCAGTGCATGGTGATAGCAGCAGTGAGAGTGGTCTTACCATGGTCGACGTGACCAATAGTACCTACGTTTACATGTGGCTTTGTTCTCTCGAATTTTTCCTTAGCCATCAGTTCCTCCTTGTGGTCTACGCCACAATTCAAAAAGATATCTTAATAAAGGCAAAGCCTTTATCGGTTACAGAGACAGCTGACTGCTATTTCGAGATCATAGTGTTCCAGAGGTCAGTGGCTACGAGGCCAGCGACATACGCATAAGTTATAAAAAAACCTATATTCCGGAACCACCCTATCGCACATAATAGCAATCGGTTTGGCTCTTTGTCGGCATAGAAACACACTGTCCAAAAAACCGACACCTATGATAATTTATATGAAACCACCAACAATGTCAACTAACTTATTATTATTTCTAGAAAAGAATGAATGAGCCCCTGATTGACGGATTGCTGCAGAGCATTCGGATTGCCTAACATAGCAGATTCAGCTATATTTCGCATGTGGAGATCAAATTATGAAGCATGTCACATACAAGACAAAGGGTGTCTGTGCCTCAATGATATCCTTCGATATCGATGATGAGGGCAAGATACGGAATCTGTCATTCACAGGAGGCTGCAATGGCAACCTCAAAGCCATCGGACGCCTATGCGAAGGGCAGAAGGCATCGGAAATCGCTGATATTCTGGAAGGAAACACCTGCGGCTTCAAGCCGACAAGCTGTGCAGACCAGTTCTCAAAAGCGATAAAAGAGAATATATGATTAAAAAGAGCCGGGTTGAACCGGCTCTTTTGTGAACTACCAGCGGTAGTGGCTGAATGCCTTGTTTGCATCTGCCATACGGTGTGTGTCTTCCTTCTTCTTGAAAGCAGCACCTGTGGAATTGTATGCATCCAGGAGCTCATCAGCAAGCTTGTCAGACATGCACTTTCCGTTTCTGGACCTTGCAGCATTTATGATCCATCTCATTGACAGTGCCTCTCTTCTGGATTCCCTGATCTCAACAGGGACCTGGTATGTAGCACCACCAACTCTTCTTGACTTAACCTCTACCATAGGCTTTACATTGTCAACTGCCTTGCAGAAGACATCCAGAGCATTCTCATTTGTCTTCTCGCCAAGCTTCTGGAGTGCAGTGTAAAGAATCTTTGTAGAAATCGACTTCTTTCCATCAACCATCATGCGGCAGATGAACTTCTCAACAACTGTGCTGTTATAGATAGCATCAGGCTGTGGTTTTCTGACAGGGGTCTTTGAATCTCTTGACATATCCTTCTCCTCCTATCTCAAGCCTTTGGCTTCTTTGCACCGTATTTAGAACGGCTTCTCTTTCTGTCATTAACACCGAGAGTATCCTTAGAACCTCTGATGATATGGTATCTAACACCAGGAAGGTCCTTTACTCTTCCGCCTCTGATAAGGACTACAGAGTGTTCCTGGAGGTTATGGCCAATACCAGGAATATATGCGGTTACCTCGATTCCGTTTGAAAGGCGCACTCTTGCTACCTTTCTGAGAGCAGAGTTAGGCTTCTTAGGAGTAACAGTCATTACTCTTGTGCATACTCCCCTCTTCTGTGGGCATCCTTCGAGAGCAGGTGACTTAGTCTTGGACTTTGTGCTTGTCCTGCCCTTTCTGATAAGCTGATTAATAGTAGGCATCTTACGATACGCTCCTTATGTTATTTGCCTCGCGTTTCTCACATAACGGAGGCTGCACTGCACAGGCAGTGCATCTATTTAAAAACCATGGTCAGCATGAGAGACTACCAATAAGCCCAGAGCAGGCGTCAACAGACGCTTACTCCTCTGATGGCTCATCTATATCAATAGGCTCTCCCACAGTCTTCATGTCTGCCAGTTCCTCAACATCCAGATCATCATCTTCTGAGGCATTTGCCTTACGTTCCAGGCGTGCCTTATCGACTTCCTTCTGGAGTTCGAGAAGCTTTTCATCTTCCTCAAGTCTCACAGTCCTGTATCTCTTCAGTCCAGTACCAGCTGGGATGAAGTGACCGATGATGACGTTTTCCTTGAGTCCTCTTAGCTCATCCTTTTTACCAGCTATGGCTGCATTAGTCAATACCTTGGTAGTTGAGAGGAATGAAGCAGATGATATGAATGAATCAACAGACAGCGCCGCATCTGAAACACCCTGAAGAACAGGTCTTCCAATAGCCGGCGTGCGTCCTTCCTTCTTAGCCTGCTCATTGACCTTGTCAAATATGATCTTATTGACCTTCTGCATCTTGACGAACTGAGTATCTCCTGCCCTGAGGATCTCAACCTTCTTAAGCATCTGACGGATGATGATTCCAAGATGCTTCTCGTTGATCTCAACGCCCTGCATTCTATAGACTTTCTGGATCTCATTTACCAGGAAGGACAGAACTGCATTCTCGCCAAGCACATCAAGGACTTCTCTTGATGTCACAGGCTCATCACAGAGTGAATCGCCAGCCTTGACCTCATCTCCCTCCCTTACAAGAAGAAGCGCATCCTTAGTATATACCTTATGCGGATGGAGATTGCCGAAAGCATCCTCGATTGTCACAGTAGTCGAACCTGAGCTCTGTGTTGTCTGAATGCTCTTGACCATGCCAGTGACCCTTGCAAGGATGATCGGATTGATCTTATTTGAAGATGCGACCTTTCCATGCCTTGCCTCAAACAGTGAGTCGACCTGAGGAAGACCACCTGCAATATCCTTGGTCGTTGTGCTGTCTTTTGAGACCTTTGCGATTATATCACCAGCCTCAACCTTCTCGCCTGCTCTCTTAACAGCCATGTAAGCACCGCCAGGGATCTGATAGCTATTGAGCCTTCCATCTTCTGTCTTCACAACCACTGTAGGGCGGAAGGATCCAAGATGAGCAGATGCGACAACGACCATATCCGTATCACCAGCTTCATTGAAGACATTCCTATATGACTTATCCTCAACAAAGTCATTCATAGCCTCAACAACACCTGATTCCTCTGCAATTATAGGCGAAGAGAACGGGTCGAATGTGATTATGTCTGTGTCCTCTGGAACAACCTGGCCTTCCTCAACAAAGAGATCAGAACCAGCAGGAACAGGATATTCTGTTATTGCTCCGACAACGAATGTCCTGCCATTGCTGGAATAAAGCCTTCCATTGGCATTTGCAAGAACGTCCTCATCACCCTTTCTGTAAAGAGGATATCCCTTAGCAACAGCCTTTCCATCTTCCACATAAAGAGAATCAAACTTGCCTGTGATCTCCTCAAGAATCTTATTTACAGAGAGATGGCCCTTTCTCGGGAACAGCTTAACACCGCGTGAATTCTCTATAATCAGTCCCTTTAATGCCCTTATTATGACTGGGTAAGGGAATGAGAGCTTATTCTCCTTTGTTGAAGTGGATGCAGTTCCACCGACGTGGAAGGTTCTCATCGTAAGCTGTGTGCCAGGCTGTCCGATTGACTGAGCAGCAATTACACCTACCGCCTCACCGATTTCTACAGTCCTGCCAGTTGCAAGGTTTCTGCCATAGCACTTGCGGCATACTCCATGCTCGCTCTCACATGTAAGCACTGTCCTGAGAAGGATCTTCTCAACACCGCTTGCCTCAATCTTCTCAGCAGTCTCGTCATCAATCTCCTCATTTGCCTTTGCAAGGACAACTGCATTGCCGTTCTCGTCCTTCAGGAATGGATGGACGACATCCTCAACCGGGCATGATCCAACGATGCGGGATGCAAGAGTCTCTATTACGTTGTCTCCATCCTTTACTGCGCTTGTCCAGATTCCATTGATTGTATGGCAGTCCTCTTCAGACACAACAACATCCTGAGCAACATCGACAAGCTTTCTTGTAAGATAACCAGCCTTAGCTGTCTTAAGAGCAGTATCCGTAAGGCCTTTTCTTGCACCGTTTGATGAGATGAAGAACTCCATGATAGAGAGGCCTTCCTTGAAGTTTGACTTAATAGGAAGGTCAATGACCTTTCCATTAGGCTTAGTCATGAGTCCTCTCATTGCACCGAGCTGCCTGATCTGAGTCTTAGATCCTCTAGCACCTGAGTCAGCCATCATGAACAGCGGATTGAAGCCATGCTGGTTCTTCTTGAGTTCCTCCATGAGCTTATTGGTGAGGATCTCATTGGTCTCAGTCCATACCTCAATTACCCTGTTATATCTCTCTTCCTGTGTGATCTGACCATCATGGTACTGCTGGAATACAACAGACTGCTTGTCATTAGCCTCTTCGATGATCTCCTTCTTAGCCTCAGGAACAATCATATCAGAGAGACCGATTGTAGCACCGAAAAGCGTTGCATACTTGAATCCGATGTCCTTAACAGAATCAAGGAGATCAACAGCCACACTAGGCTTTCTGTTCTTGATTGTCTGACCGATGAGCTTCTTAAGCTGCTTATCGCCAAGGCAGTAGTTCTGGTATGCGATTCCCTCTGGGATGGATGAATTGAATATGATCCTTCCAGGAGTAGTAAGAGTCCAGTCCTTTCCATCAGCAACAGTGACATTGCCTTTCTCATCGACAATCTGAAGGCCTTTCTTCAGGCGATACCATATCTTCTCATTATAGCTTACGGACCCGGCATCGATTGCAGCTTCAATCTCTGCAATATTCTCGAAGTGCTTTCTCTTCTCACCTCTGTCCAGATCCTCTCTCTCCTTAGTCATGTAATATATGCCAAGGACCATATCCTGGCTTGGGAATGCAATCGGCTTTCCGTTTGCAGGATCAAGAAGGTTGGTTGTTGAAAGCATGAGAGTCCAGCATTCAAGCTGTGCAGCCTGGGTCAGAGGCACATGTATAGCCATCTGGTCTCCATCAAAGTCCGCATTGAATGCATGGCAGACAAGAGGATGAAGCTTAAGTGCCTTTCCTTCAACAAGCACAGGCTCGAAAGCCTGGATTCCAAGCCTATGCAGAGTAGGCGCACGGTTAAGCATAACCGGGTGCTCCTTGACTACATCATCAAGGATACCCCATACTTCCGGAGCCTCCTGCTCTACAAGGTTCTTAGCTCTCTTTATGTTCTGTGCAAGTCCCATCTGCTCAAGCTTGCGCATTATGAAAGGCTTATACAGCTCTAGTGCCATCTTTGCAGGCACACCGCACTGATGCATCCTGAGCTCAGGACCGACAACAATAACGGAACGTCCAGAATAATCTACACGCTTACCGAGAAGGTTCTGTCTGAAGCGTCCCTGCTTTCCCTTAAGGACATCAGACAGCGACTTAAGATCCCTCTTTGATGAACCCTTGGTAGGATTTGTTGTCTTTGAGTTATCGAAAAGCGAATCTACAGCTTCCTGAAGCATTCTCTTCTCGTTTCTTATGATGATATCAGGAGCCTGGATCTGGATAAGCTTAGACAGTCTGTTATTCCTGTTTATAACACGCCTATACAGCTCGTTCAGGTCAGTTGTGGCAAATCTGCCTCCATCAAGCTGGACCATAGGCCTCAGATCTGGCGGGATCACAGGTATGACTTTGAGGATCATCCACTCCGGGCGGTTCCCTGACTTCAGGAAATCCTCACAGTAGCGGATCCTCGAAAGCAGCTTGTTATCAATCTTGTTGTTAGCCTCTTCCTTTGCTGCAAGCTGGCTTCTGAGCTCTTCTGAAAGAGCCTCGAGATCAAGGCCCTTAAGAAGGTCATAGATTGCCTCTGCGCCCATTCCAGCCTTGAAGGAATCGCCGTATTTATCCCATGCAGCCTCATACTCATCCTCTGTGAGGACCTGGAATTTCTTGAGGTCTGTATCTGTGCCCGGATCTGTGACTACATATTTCTCATAGCTGAGAATCTCCATCAGCTCTGCCCTCTTGATATCGAGAAGGTAGCTCATTATCGATGGAGTAGATCTATAGAACCATATATGAGCAACCGGAGCTGCAAGCGTGATATGGCCGATTCTCTCTCTGCGGACCTTAGTATCTGTGACTTCTACTCCGCAGCGGTCACATACAACACCCTTATATCTGTTTGATTTGAATTTTCCGCACCAGCATTCCCACTCTTTTGTAGTTCCGAAAATCCTTTCGCAGAAAAGACCATCCCTCTCTGGCCTGAGAGAACGGTAGTTGATGGTCTCAGGTTTTTTGACTTCGCCATAAGACCATGCAAGAATCTGCTCTGGAGATGCTAGCTTAATTCTGATGCTGCTGAAATCCTGTATTTCCTTCATCCGTCCTTTCCTCCTAGAAAGTGCCCTTTTCTTTCTTTGCGATCAATTCCTCATCACGCTCTGTAAGAGGTACCTGCTTCTCGTTCTCATCATAGACAGAGATATCAAGAGCAAGTCCCCTGATCTCCTGCACGAGAACATTGAATGCCTCAGGCATTGATGCTGTATGGGTCGGTTCACCCTTAACTATCGATTCATAAATCTGAACTCTGCCCTTCATGTCATCCGACTTGATAGTCAGGAGCTCCTGCAGGGTATTCGCTGCACCATATGCTTCAAATGCCCATACCTCCATTTCTCCAAGTCTCTGGCCTCCGAACATCGCCTTACCGCCAAGAGGCTGCTGTGTGACAAGCGAGTATGGGCCTGTTGAGCGCGCATGCATCTTATCATCAACAAGGTGATGGAGCTTGAGATAGTAGATATAGCCACAGAATACCGGATTGACAAAAGGTATTCCTGTTCTTCCGTCGTACAGAGTTATCTTGCTTGTCTTAGGCAGGCCAGCTTCCTCCATCTCATGCTCTATCTGCTCCATTGATGCAGACTGGAACACTGGTGTCTTATACCATTTATCAAGCTTGACTGCAGCCCATCCGAGCTGAGTCTCCATAAGCTGTCCGATGTTCATTCGAGAAGGTACAC
>CAKQTF010000045.1 GCA_934276695.1 uncultured Spirochaetales bacterium | reverse complement strand
TGCATGCCTCTCGCTCTTCGCGCTCAGATCATATATCACAGGAGAGAATATCCCTGCGGTGCTTTCAAGGATGTTTGAGCACTCAGTGCATGCCACGATGAACACCGGAGGAAACTTCCCTATCGGGGACAGCCACTGCGGGGATAAGGAGACAGTCATGCTGCCAGCAGTATCGCTGTACCTTGCAACAGGAGACAGAAAATACATCGATACAGCGCTTCATTTTGAAGGCAGGGATATGCTGATGAAGGAAACAGCAGCCTCAGTACACAGGTTCCGCGACTATGACAGACTGAAAGCTGATATCGATGCCGCAATAAGCTCTGAGCATAAGATAGAGCTCCAATCAATTGCATTCCAGAGATCCATAGGAGAGAGCTTCATCAGGACAGGATGGAACAGGGATGACATATCAGTGGCAATGATTGCCAGAAGCCCGATCCAGAATAACCATGCACATATAGACCCATGCAGCTTCATAATGACAGCATCCGGGAAGCCTCTCATACTGGACCCTGGGATCTATACATACAGAGAAGGAAGCGACCGCTACCGTTACAAGTCCACAAGATACCACAGCACTGTGAGCATAAACGGAAAGGATGCATGGCAGTACATAAGCTCATGGAAATACGGCCCGCAGAAAGGAAGCTGCATAACAAGGACAGAGAAGAGAGAAGGCCTCATCATTGCAGAGATGGTATCCGAGTGCTATGGGAATGCCCTGATAAAAAGGACGATGGCACTGCTTGATGAAGGCGTGCTCATAATACTAGACAGCATCTCAGGAACAGCCATTGGCGATACTGCAGAGATCTCATTCAACGTCAGCTCGGAGAACACGGCAGCCGAAGGCAGGACCATATATACTGAGGATGAAGGTGCAAACATCATGATACAGACAGCCATCGGGGAAGTGATAAGAGAAGACGGCTTCTATTCGCCGGTCCTTGATATAGAGCAGAAAACAACCATGGTAAGGAACAGGATAGTATCTGATGGACGCAGCATGGTCATTCCAACAGTGCTGATCCCATTCCGTTCAGGATCAGTGCCTAGGAAAGCTGTGATAATATCAGAAGAAGACAGGACAGAGATAAGAACAGAGAATTCAGCTCTTATATATGAAAAAGGAGAGATAGGATACATATGCTGATTATTCCGGATAATGAAAGGGAGCTTAAGGACATTGATGTCCTCAGTGCATTTGACTATACCATGGAAGGCCTTGGGAATGCGGGAAAAGCATTCAGTGAATGCCGCTATGAGGATGCAAAGCGTGAGATTGTGAAATACTTTGAGACAAGAAGCAATGCACGGTATTTCTTTGACTACAGATCACTCCCGCTGAAAAGCATAGACACAGAGGAGAATCCTTATTACTTCCAGTCAGCGCTTGGCCTGACAGGCAGCCTGAAGCAGTTCTGCATGTATGTTGCAGATAAGATGCTCGACAACATATACGTGCTGCCAGGCAAGGGCCGTGGCGAAGTCGACCTTGGAAGGAATCTTGAGAACATGATAATGTTCAGCTTCCTCTCTGACATGGGGAAACGGCACCGTGGAACACATGACCAGTTCGTACGAGGGCAGTTCTTTGAGTCCCTGGCAATCGCCTACCATGAGACAGGAGAGCGCAGATATCTTGATAAATTCTGCCAGATGATGAGAAGGTTCCATGAGACATACCCATTGGAAGTAGCAGATGGCTCTCCTACTTCCAACAGGTTCCAGTACACAGATGACAGGGATGTCATGAGCCTTGGATGGCTGACAATCGTGTACATAAGCCTGTTCTATACAAGGGCACCATATGAGATTGATACAGATACAGCATTCGAGATCATCAAGAGGATCTGGTTCCAGGGAATCCAGTTCCGGCGTTTTGACAGAGACACATACAGGCCATATAACCATCACCTCTTTGAACGCGGCCTTATGCCGTTCTTCCTCGGGACACTGCTTCCGGAATTCCCGGACTTCCGTCCGATGAAGGACAGAGGCAAGGAAATCGTGAGGATGCATGTAAAGGACGACTTCAATGAATACGGAGGCTATAGTGAGCATTCAATAGCATACTGGTCGGGTGCTGCGCTTGGCGAGATGATAACAAAGGGCATCATACTTGCGAAGATCAATAACGAGGACCTGCTTGATAAGGATGCAGAGCGCCGCATATACAGGTCATTCTCCCTGCTTGCCCTTCTTGCGGCGCCTGGAGAGAAGTACTCGAATATCGGAGACAACAGAGGAAACACGATCAATAACATACTCAGGCTCGGCATTTTCGCAACCGGAAACAGGGACTGCAGAAGCGTTCTTGATATCAGGGAGAAGGGATCAACGAGAAGGCATCTCCCGCAATTTGACTATGCAAATGATAAAAGCGGATTCGTGATCTCCAGAAACGGCTTCACAGCTGACTCGAATTTCCTTCTTATGTCTGCCAAGACCGGCTGCGGATACACAGGCCATAACCACATGGACATGCTCTCAGTCATCCTTACGATAAGAGGCCATGAGATAATCGCAGAGCCATATGCTGGGATGATGTACCATAAGGTGAAGATGCATAGCCCTCTCAGAGGCTATATGTATAACATGACAAGCCATAACACTGTGCTCTGCTACAGCAATCCGGTCATGAACGATATGCTCTATTCAAACAAATGGGGCGTATACCGCCCGGATTCCCCTGTGAAGGCATCTGAGAGCACAGAGGATGGATTCTATGCAGAAGCCTTCCACACTGCTTATACATTCTGCCTCCATAGGAGGAAGCTGTATTTTGAAAGGAATCTGGGTCTGATCATCCATGACAAGGTTGAAAGGGGCAACAGATACGAGGATCCGCATATCGCAAGATGGAATCTGGGTATAGGATGCACAGCAGAGAGAATCTCAGACCACTCAGTCATAATACGCAGCGATGGCGTATCAGTGCTTATGACAGCAAAGGAAGCCGAGGACATCTCAATATGGAAGAACTCTGCCCTTCTCGTTCCGGATATCGTAAGCAGCGAGGATGAGCTTGCCCCTATAATCGATGTCAGGTTCAAGAGCCCTGATAGGCTTATCGCAGATAATGCACCTGCAGACCTGCACACGCTCTTCCTTGACATAACAGGAAGAGAGGATAAGGCAATACGCGGGGTCAGCAGGATTGAATCAATGCTCTCTGAGAGGAATTCACTAGCAGAATACCTATCAGATATAAAGAAGATGGATAAGGCCCTCAGATGATGAAAGCCCCGCCATGCGGCGGGGACATCACTTCTCAGATATCACTTCTTAAGCTCAGGCTTTGCCGGAATCGATATGTGCTCTTTCCTGAAAATGGAAATATCGATGTCCGGCATTGCAATCAGATCCCCGGTCTCTTCCATGAATGCTCTGAGAGATCCGAGCATTTCATATGCAAGATCATCATATCCATCTGATAGGAATATGAGATTCTCCTTCTCTTCCCTGTCATTCACAGTATCATAGAGCTCTATGAAGTACTCATCCTTGAACATATCAAGTATCAGCTTATAGTTTCCACGGAGGACTGCCCTCTGGAAGTTCGATCTTGAGCCATTGCCATCATACTGCATGAAAAGCGTATCATGAACGCAGTCTGCCCTTCCTTCTATATACGGACGCAGCGATATTCCGTCAAAGCCGTTCATGCTCTCGAATCCAAGATAGTCCTTCAGCGTAGGAACAATATCTATGAGGCTTACCAGTCCATCATAGGCCTTCTCTGAAGCACTGCACGATGATGGGAGCTTCATATAAAGCGGCACATGTGATGACTCCTCATACATGCACATCTTCTGATATAGCGAGTGGGAGCCAAGCATCTCACCATGGTCTGATGTGAATATGATCAGTGATTCATCATATAGGCCCTGGGACTTCAGCTCAGACAGGATCCTTCCCACCTGATCATCAAGCAGCCTGACAAGGCCAAGATAGACTCGCCAGGATTCCTTCCACTCATCTCTTCTGTATCCTCCGCCTATGACACCTGTCAGATTGTACATCTGCAGCGGTGACTGGAAGCTGTAGAACCGCCCGACATTCTCAGGCAAAGTGAAATCATCATATGAGACAGCACTGAACCATGGCTCTGGGATATCAAGAGGCGGATGAGGCGCAACGAACATCGCACTCAGGAACAGAGGCCTTGAGCGGTCCCTCGTCTTCAATGCATCAACAGCACGATCTGCATAATAGCAGTCATAGAAGTATTCAGCGCCTTCCTCATAGCACCCGACAGACGGATTTGAATATCTCGCAAGCCTTGTCTTTCTTCCTCCGACCATCTCCGGGACCGGGGTCTTGAACCTTGCTCCTCCAGGATTACGCCGGCCATTCATCTTAAGGAACTCATGATATGTCTTCTCTGTTGCTGCGAACCTTACAGGGAATCCTTCCCTATCCTCAAGCTTGCCTCCTGCTGTGAAGAGATGCTGCTTGCCGCTATGAATCACATCCCACTCTGAGCTCATCATCCTATAGAGGTTATCAAATCCTTCCCGCACATCACCATGGGCCTTATCTTCCTCTACCCATGGATTGATCAGGCTTCCATTCCTGTTCGGGTATGTCCCTGTGAAGAATGCACCACGGGACGGCACGCATAATGGGCATGCAGTATAAGCCCTCGTAAACTCTATCCCATCGCTCTTAATGCTCCATATATTCGGAGTGAGCTCCGGGGAGAGCACATCATACCTAAGCTGATCTGCCATTATAATGACAAGGTTATCCTTCTTCATCTCTTCCTTCCTTCATATTCAGGATGAGGGACGAAACTGCCACCTCTTCCTACAGTGTATTCATCAGGCAGTCCAAGAGCCTTTTTCATCCTGCCCTGGAATTCAAGGGATCTTGCTGTGACTTCATAAGGATCACAGACTGAGAACAGGCGCTTCCGGCACTCTGCTTCTATTCTGATCACCTCATCGCTGTCCTTCATCTCCTCAAGCAGATTATGGTTCTCCATGGGATCGGCATCCATATCGAAGAGCTGAGCCGGATCCTCTGTATAGAACACATACTTATAATGATCATACCGTATCATGTACATACCGCCAGGAAGCCCATGAGCGTTGAACTCGCTGAAGCAGTAATCCCTGAACGGTGCATCTGCTCTCTCCGTCCTTCCAAGGAATGACTCTCCATCTATTCCCATAGGAGCCTGGACGCCCTCAGCTTCAGCGAATGTTGGGAATACATCTGCAAGCGAGACCTTTGAATCATCCACCACACCTTTCCGTCCGCCTGGGACTGATACTATCATAGGAATCCGTGCAGACTGGTCAAACATGCAGCATTTCCACCATAGGCCATGGTAGCCGAGCTGCTCGCCATGATCGCTTGTGTATACCACAGCAATCTCTTCTGAAAGCCCGAGCTCATCAAGCTTATCAAGTATGATGCCGATCTTCTCATCCATCTCCTTTATCGCAGCATAGTATCCGATGCGGATCTTCCTTATCACATCCTCTGTGGCGAGATCTGCCTTGAAGTATTTCCTAAGAGAGCGCAGTGATGAATTCAGTGAAGTATACGGAGGCAGCACATCAGGAGGAAGCGGCACATCCCTGAACACTGATTCGAAATAGTCCCAGTTCTCCTGCCTTATGGAGAATGGGAAGTGCGGCTCAATGAATCCTACCTGCAGGATCCAGTCTGAATGATCACCCTTATGGGAATCAAGCCATGAGAGCGTGCTTCTGAGCACTCTGTCATCAAAGCGCTCAGAGCCATCGCTTATCCCGATCTCCTCGAATCTCTTCTCGGCCCCGATCCTTGCGACATTCTGCTCTCTGTAGTAGCAGCCTAGATCCGGGACCTTGAGAAGCCCGAGCTCCTCTCCTCCTGCAAAATGGTACTCACCATCAACATGGAAATGTGTCTTTCCGATCTGGTAGAACGGGATTCCTTTATTGCCGAAGAACTCTGCCATCCCCAGGACGGTTCCATCATATGGCGTGGAATTGTCCCAGGTTCCGAGCCTGCATACATACTGGCCGGTGAAGTACGAAGCACGGGCCGGAGCACACACAGGGCATGTGCTGTATGCATCTGTGAATGTCACGCCTCTTGCAGCAAGCCTGTCAAGTGCCGGTGTAACAGCATACCTATCCCCGGATGATGCAATTGCGCTTCCGCTGTGCTCATCAGACATTATTGATATTATCTTCATCCCTTTCCTCCTTTTTCCTGCTGTTCCTGAACTTATGAGGGGTCATGCCATATGCATTCTTGAATATCCTTATGAAATACTGCGGAGAGCGGTATCCAAGATATGCAGATATCTCCTGCACTGGCATTCCCTCATAAAGGAGGCTGACAGCCTTCCGCAGCTTTCTTTCCGTGACATAATCTATATAGTTGCAGCCCATCAGAGACGGGAATGCACGGCTGAGGGCATCTTCCCTCATGCCAAGCTCATCAGCAAGCATGCCAAGTGAGATATCATTCTCAAGATTCTCCTCTACTATCCTCGCGATCCTGGCAGGCAGCTCCTCAGTCTTCTCCGCATGCATCTGCTGAAGCGCAGCTGCAACTGCTGCAACTGCTGACATAAGCCATTTCCTGTACTCATCCACAGTCCGGATCCTCTTTGCAGAGTAGAAGCGTATGTCATATCCGAACAGTGACCACATATCAAGATGGTTCTGCACGATGATGGAATAGACAGATGATACAAGGTCCCCCAGAGTCGCCTTCACATACTGCACTGTGTACTGGCAATTCATCAGGTCATCCATAAGCTTTCCTACAAGGGATACTGCAGTATCCTTCTGCTCAAGCACAATGAAGTTCTCTATATCAGAGAGAAGTCCGATATGATTGCCGAAAGGACGCTTCTCCTCAAGTGAGAGCTCATCACTGAAAAGCTCAGGACTTGAGCCATCCATAAAGCGGTAGTTATAGACATCCATCGCACTTGCATAGCTGTTCTGGAATCCATTCGCACGCAGCAGGCACACAGAGCCGACATCAATCATGATGCCAGGGAATGCGCTTCTTATGATCTCCAGCCTAGACCTATCGAATGATGGAGAGAGAAGCAGGAAGACAAGTATGATCCTGAATGGAGACGAGAAGACTGTGAACATCACCCTGCCATCCCCTTCCAAGGAATCACAGAGCTTCCGGATCTCATCCTGTGGTATGTCCTTGGATGATTCAAGCACTACAGATACAATATATGATTCATCTGCGCTGCTATAGAATGATTC
>CAKQTF010000044.1 GCA_934276695.1 uncultured Spirochaetales bacterium | reverse complement strand
TGCTAAGACAGAGAAGGCTCTCATACGGCTGAATGATATGTTCAAGGGCAGCGGAGTCAGAAAGACATACTGGGCAGTCGTTGACCGTAAGCCGGATAAGCCAGAGGCAAGGCTGGTCCACTATATTGTCAGGAATACAGAGAATAATAAGAGCATTGCATATCCTGTGGAGAAGAAGGGCAGCAAGATAGCCAAGCTTGATTACAGGCTTATTGCATCAGGTGATAAGTACTACCTTCTTGAGATTGATCTCCATACAGGGCGGCACCATCAGATCAGGGCCCAGCTTGCTGCGATAGGGCTCCATATCAAAGGGGATCTCAAATATGGAGCGGCACGTTCCAACCCTGACGGCGGGATATGCCTCCACGCAAGGAAGGCTGTCTTCGTTCATCCTGTGCGTAAAGAGGAAGTGGCTATTATCGCTCCTCCGCCTAAGGATGCCCTATGGGATTATTTCGTGGCAGAGACGGATAAGCAGCAGGAAACCTGATTCTCCTGCTGCCATGTGGCTTTCTATCTGGCATTCAGATATATGGTTTTCATGTCCTCTTTCCCAAGTGCTTTGATGTTTCCAACTGTCCTTGTTCCGAAGAAAGAGCACTTTTCTGCAAGCTCATCTATTTCATCATCTGATGGGCTGATTCCTAATCCGCTAATGGATGTCGGCATGTTTATTGATCGGAAGAAGTCCTCCATGGCCTCTATCGCCTTCAGTGCATCGTCTTCATCGTTCCCGGATGGTGCATGCCCGAAGACTTTTTCGCCGAGTGTTATGAACCTCCCGTATCCTGCATCCATCACATAGCGTGCCCAGCTGCCCCATATAGCTGTAAGGCCAGCCCCATGCGCTACATCGAACATCCCTGAGAGCTCATGCTCAAGCTGATGGCATGCCCAGTCACCTCTTGCATCATTTCCCGCATTCATGAGCCCGTTATGTGAAAGGGAGCCTGCCCACATCAGTGCTGCTCTTGCAGAATAGTCATCAGGTGTCTCGAGTGCTTTCCTGCCATTTGCCATGACATCACGCAGCAGTGATGCTGATAGATCGTCTGTTATTGGCAGTGTGAATCCTCTGTGGAAGAATCTCTCCAGTGTATGCATCATTATGTCAGCTGTTCCGCAGCTGGTCTGATAAGGGGATACACTGTATGTAAGCTCTGGATTGAGAAGGGAGAACACAGGTCTTGAATAGTCGGTATTGCAGCCTCTTTTGAGGTTACCATCCTCATTCGTGATCACAGAGCTGTCGCTCATCTCAGATCCGGTTGCTGATAGCGTCAGCACAGCAGCTATAGGCAGGCATCCTTCAGGTGTTCTCTTCTTTGAGTAGAAGTCCCACACATCGCCATCATTGAACACTCCGTATCCGATGGCTTTTGCACTGTCTATCACAGATCCTCCGCCTATTGCAAGGACAGCTGAAAGCCTGTTTTCCCTGCATATTCTGATGCCTTCCCTTACAAGAGACAGGCGTGGATTAGGTACGACTCCGCCAAGCTCTATGAATTCAATGCCGTTATCAATGAGTGTCCTCTCAACTCTCTCAAGAAGCCCGCTCTTCCTTGCTGAGCTGCTTCCGAAATGCACAAGCACCCGGTTTAATGACATGGATCTCAGGATCTTGCCGGCTTCAAGCTCTGCTCCTCTACCGAAATAAACATGCGTTGGCGCATAGTATTCTGTCAGTGCCATTTCTTATCCTCCAGAATGACAGCCTTACCAGTAAGGCCGTCTGCTTTTATAATAAGGCTTCTTTCTGCCCTTACATGCATGAAATGCTTTGTCTCTTCTATTATATCCAGCTCTCTGATCTTATCATATGAGAGGATCCCGTCTCCGAAGAGCGGGTTTATTGTAAGGTACAGGCAGCCGAGGCTTGTCATATTCTGGAAGAAGTGCGTTCCTTCACTGGGTTCGACCTGCAGCTCTTTCAGTCCAGTCTCGACTATCACATGGGCTTTTGATATCTGGGACCATGTGCATGGTATTCCCAGCCATGGATCTGATGAGCCAAGCCGTCCGGCAGCAATGAGGACATAAAGATTCTCCTCCTTCCTATTCAGCATTTCCAGCTCAGTGGCCATCTCACGCATCTCAGATGCTCTGAATTCCTCAGGCTTTATCGTGATTATATCCCTGATCTCCTCTGCATACCCATTCCCCATAACCCTCTTTGAGTACACCAGTGCATTCTCTATATCGCTTTCCGTTATGCTGATATCAGAGAACTGTGCAGAGCCTGAAATAGGCCTTATCTGGAGGATTGAGAAGTCAGGCTTCTTCTCTGGATCCCTCTCTGTATTGACTGCGAATTCAATCTCAACTGGCTCATTCATTGCTTTTGAGCCTAGCTTCAGCACATCATCCACGATAGGAGCGAGTGGCAGCATATCATATTTCAGTATCCCATTGAATGTTAGTATCCTCAGCCCATCCCCCCTGACTGATTCACTCATTGTCCCAGTTGTCTGATCAAGTGTCGATGCAATCCCCTTCATTGATCTTGGGTAGCTTTCGGCCCATTCAAGCGGAAGCGATATAAGATTATCCGAATCAGAGAGAGGCCTGAATGGCTTTGTCATATCAAGTGCATAGAACAGCCTCTGGTCTGAGCCCTCGCCTGAGAGTGAGTTGCATGGCTTATGCGGCTTTGCTGGGCAGAAGCGGTATGCAGTGCCTTCATCTACAATCATCTTCCCGAATCCGAATGAGAGCATGCCGACTCCATCCTCTGCCTTCATTCCATCCGTTGGATAGTAGTTCAGGCTTCTGGCGACTCCTGATATGTTAGGAAACCACATAGTTCCATGTGCGCTTCCTGTAACCTGCTGGATGATCACTGCCATTTTCTCTTCCTCAAGAGAGTGGCCTGTCCTTTTCATGTATTCCTTTGCACATTCGAAATATGTGCTTGCCCAGACTGTCCTTATGGCATCAGATAGCTCTTTCAGCCTTTCCTCATCGCTTCCGTTATTAGGGATCATTGAGGTCTGGTACACTCCTGCAAAAGGCTGGAAGTGGCTGTCCTCAAGAAGCGATGATGATCTGACTGAGATCGGTACTCTTATGATCTTCAGTATATATTCGAGATCTGTCCTAAGCTCTGGAGGAAGCTCTCCATCAAGGAATATCCTGAGGATCTCGCTGTCAGGAAGCTCTGTGAACTCAAGATTCTCAAGATGATTCAGTGCCAGGAACCTGTCAAACAGCTCAGTCGTGATTACAACAGTGCGTGGGATGGATAGATACACATTCATGTATTTCTCATGTATCCTATTGGCCTTCATCTCCATTGCAATGAATGCCAGGCCCCTTCCTTTTCCTCCAAGGCTTCCTTTTCCTATTCTGGAGAAGAAGAGCGTCTCATCATAATTATCCGGGCTGAATTCAGCTATTGTGCCGCGTGTCCTCTCTGCTCTGTATGATCTGATTGTCTCATAGAGCAGCTTCCTGACTTCCTCTGGTGATGAATATGATGAGAGCCTGATTGGCTTGATCCTTGCTGCAAGAGAATAAAGGGACTGGCTTCTGAGCCACCGTGAGAAGTCATTTCTCTGGCTATGATATACAAAGGAGTCTATCGGGATTGTCTGAAGGGCTTCCTGCAGCTCCTTCATTGTCCTTGCTGATCTTATCGTGCTGCCGGTTGCTGGATCCTTGAACAGGAAAGGTCCGAAATTGTATTCCCTCAGGAAATGGTTCTCCAGCTCAAGCAGCATCGTATCTGATCCCTTCCATATGAAATCCGCTCCGAGAGCCTTTGCATTTATCTCGTGTCTTCTATCTGTTGACTGGATAAGGATAGGGCATTCTGCATTATCAAGATGCACTTTCTCTGCGAAGCGCAGGCCTGATTCCTCTTTTCCCCAAGGGGAAGGGTAGGAAACATCTGTTATTATCCCTAGGATATTGCTTCTATAATCAGTATAGAGCTTCATGGCCTCATCATAGGTTCTCGCAAGTACGATCTTAGGCCTGCCCCTCATTCTCAGTGTCTTTCCCCACTCGTTGAGACCTTCAAGGATTGATGCCCTTGTCTGATGGATAAGCTCTGTGTACATCTGAGGCAGGAATGTTGAGATGAACCTTATCGAGTCCTCGACGAATATTATCACCTGTACATCGGCTTCATCCGTATCATGGTCGATGTTCATCCTGTCTTCAACAAGCTTTATCATTGCCAGGAAGAGGTTCGGGTTGCCCTGCCAGTAGAACAGGTAGTCTATATATGGGCAGTTCTCGCCCTTGAGTTCTCTGACTTTTCTATGGTCAGGGGAAGGTGAGAGGGCTACTACAGGCATATCTGGACTGAAGTCCTTCACGGCTTTTGCAAGGCCTTCAACTCTGTCAGATCCGAGGTCAAGCATTGTGATCACAAGGTCGAATTTAAGCTTTCTGAGAAGCTGTATTGCCTGCTCTTCATTGTTTGTATGGGTTATCTTAGGCGGGTTTGAGAGCCCAAGCGCTGTGTACTCTTTATATAGTTCCTCTTCAACACGTCCGTCTTCCTCAAGCATGAATCTATCATAGTCAGAGCATATCAGAAGCACGTTGTAGACATGCTTGAGCATAAGATTGGCAAAAGGCAGCCAGGTTGAGTCCAGGAGATACATAGGCTTATCTGCTCCTGATTCCCACTGCTGCGAGCACCGCTGATGCTGCTCCGCTTATTATTGCAATCCAGCCTATGGCTCTAAGGACTGCGTCAGGCATTGGAATCAGGATTATGAGAGAGAAGAGCGCAATGAGTGCCAGTGCGAATACTGCTGTGGCTGCGCTTCTTATGATTGAGAATGCTTTTTCCTTCATAGTGCTGATTATAAAGCGATGGAAAGCTGTTATCAACAAAGCAGATCATATCATCCTATTTATATGTTTATCATGGCCCATTTGAACTATAGGGTAAAAATTATGAATAAAGTTAATGAAAACATAAGCAAAAACTTTTCTTTTTTATGGAAAGAAAGTATTTGACGATACATAAAAGTGGTAATAACCTGTAATTGAAAAAAGGAGTTTATCATGTACGATCTTGATACATTTATGGCTGAGCTTGAGAGAAAGAATCCGGCAGAGCCAGAATTCATCCAGGCTGCTCGTGAAGTAGTGGCATCTGTAATTGATGTTGTTAACGAGAATCCTGTCTATCTTAAGAATAAGATTCTTGAAAGGATCACAGAGCCTGACAGGGTTATTTCATTTAAAGTTGAATGGGAGGATGATGAGGGTAATATACAGGTCAACCGCGGTTATAGGATACAGTTCAATAACGCTATCGGACCATATAAGGGAGGCCTCAGATTCCATGCATCAGTAACACAGGGGACACTGAAGTTCCTTGGCTTTGAGCAGACATTCAAGAATTCGCTTACAACACTTCCTATGGGAGGTGGTAAGGGAGGAAGCGATTTCTCACCAAAGGGCAAGAGTGATGCAGAGATTCTCAGATTCTGCCGTTCATTTATGACAGAGCTTCAGAAATACATAGGCCCTGATACGGATGTACCAGCAGGGGATATCGGTGTAGGTGCAAGGGAAATCGGATTCCTGTATGGCCAGTATAAGAGAATCAGAGGTGAGAATACTGGAGTCCTGACAGGAAAAGGCCTTAATTTCGGCGGATCGAAGGTACGTCCGGAAGCTACAGGTTATGGCACAATGTATTTTGCCAAGGATATGCTTGAAGCGGCGGGCGATGATATAAAAGGCAAGACAATCGCTATCTCTGGATTTGGAAACGTTGCATGGGGTGCAGCTGTAAAGGCTTCACAGCTTGGTGCAAAAGTCGTCACAATCTCAGGGCCTGATGGCTATATATATGATGAAGAGGGAATCAATACTCCGGAGAAATGGGCATATATGCTTCAGCTCAGGGCTTCTAATAATGATGTCGTGAAGCCTTATGCTGCAAAATTCAACGCTAAGTTCTTCCCTGGGAAGAAACCATGGGAAGCAAAAGTTGACATGGCATTCCCATGCGCTATCCAGAATGAGCTGAATGGTGAGGATGCTAAGAAGCTTATTGCCAATGGCGTTAAGTATGTAATTGAGACATCCAACATGGGGTGCACAATGGAAGCAGTTGAGCTTCTGCAGAAGGCTAGGATCGGATTTGCTCCAGGTAAGGCTGCGAACGCAGGAGGTGTTGCTGTATCAGGTCTTGAGATGACACAGAATGCCTGCCATCTGCCTTGGACAGAGAAAGAGGTTGATGAGAAGCTGCAGACTATAATGTCATCCATACACTCTGCATGCATCAAGGAAGGAAAGGAAGCTGATGGATATATAAACTATGTGAAGGGTGCTAATATCGCAGGCTTCAAGAAAGTCGCAGATGCAATGTGCCAGCTTGGCTACTGAGTATCTTTGAACGGATCAGGGGGGATTTGCAGTCCCTCCTTTTTTATTGTATATGACCCAGGAAATACTATAATCTTCCCTATATGATATATAAAGGATTAGGAAAGTCTTTCTATTCTGTTGTAGCGGCCCGGTTCGTTAACCGGTTCGGGGACTCTGTCAGATTCATCCTTGTCCTTATCCTTTCCATCAGCCTTGGTCTCCCAGATAGGGCTGTTGGAGCAGTATGCTCTCTTAACTTTGCAGCGACGGTGCTCGGCCAGATGCTGTCTGGCCTTATCTCTGACCGTTTTCCCCGATCCAGGCTGCTTTCCATCTTCCAGTGCCTGATTGCAGCGTGCTATCTTCTTGCATTGCCATTCATAGCATCGGATGGCTATATCATAGTTGCTCTGATACTGCTTTCATCTATCTTCAGAGGCGCTGTTTATCCGATTACGAATGCTCTTGCATCTGATCTGGTCCCCGAATTAAGGAGAGCAGATGCCTATTCTCTTCTTTATCTTGTGACGAATATTGCTGTTGCTGCGGGAAGCGTTGTTGCAGGTCTTCTCTTCAGGTCCCTTTATCTGATCTTTGTGTTTTCTGCTGTGCTGCTTCTGCTTGACTCTCTGATTATAAGGCTGTCTGTTCCAGCGGTGAGAATCAATAAACATCCGGAATCTGCTGAAGGCCGTGCTGCTGTGAACCGATCAGCGTTCATTTTCATAGCTGCTTTATCTGCCGCAGGGCTTGTGTATAATTTCATGTACCAGAGTACATCCTTCATCCTCCCTCTTGAGATGAAGGACATATATGGAAATGATGATGGCCCTGTATTCTATTCGTACATATCAATGGCAAATGCTGTATCCGTTGTCGCTCTGACATACTGCCTTACGTCAATGACAAGGAAGCTGAGGCATTCTTCTGCCCTTGTGCTTGCTATGGCTTTCTATTCTGCAGGGCTTGCTATGCTTTCATTCTCACGAAGCATGCCTGCATTCATAATATCAATGGTGATATGG
>CAKQTF010000043.1 GCA_934276695.1 uncultured Spirochaetales bacterium | reverse complement strand
CTCCATACATTCTGATAGCCCCTATAGTCATATTGTTCATGCTCCTTCTGATATATCCGCTTGGCAACGTGTTCTATCTTAGCTTTCAGAATAGGCTGCTTTCACGTCCAAAGCTAGATGGCTTTGTTGGCTTTGCTAACTACATAAAGCTCTTCACAGGAGATCCTGTATTCTGGGAAGCACTGTTGAATTCACTTAAATGGGTTATTGCTGAAGTAGGACTCCAGCTTGTATTCGGCCTGATTACGGCTCTGATTCTCAAACAGAAATTCAGGGGGTGTGGATTCTTCAGGGCAGTTCTGTTCCTGCCTTGGGCTCTCTCGGGTGTTCTTGTATCCATGCTATGGTCCATGATGTATTTTGAGAATGTAGGTGTTCTGAATGATATTCTTCAGAAGCTTGGGATAATAAGCAAGGCAATAGCCTGGACAGGAAACCCTAAGACTGCATTCTGGTCTGTTATCATTGCAGAGCTATGGAGAGGAATTCCTTTTTTCGCAATAATGGTCCTTGCTTCGCTTCAGTCAATTCCTGATGAGCTTTATGAAGCCTGCAGGGTGGATGGCGGTGGTCCGCTGATGGGATTCAGGCATATCACATTCCCTTATATAAAAGAGACTGTTGTGCTTACGACATTGCTCAGGGTTGTCTGGGAATTCAATAGCGTTGATCTGATACTCAATCTGACAAATGGTGGCCCAATACACAAGACAACAACACTTTCTGTGTATATGGCGAATACAGCAAGACGTGATGGTGATTTTGGATATGGCAGTGCTATAGCTGTGATTTCATTCTTCATCCTGCTTGTATTTGCATTCATATATCTTAAGCTGAGCAGGTTTGGAAGTGAGGAGGATGCTGTATGATGAGTGAACTCAGAAAGAAAAGAATCAGGAAATGGCTTCTTGTATACATTCCGCTCGTCATTGCTGCTGTGTGGACGTTATTTCCGCTGTACTGGACGCTTGTCACATCATTCAAGACTCCAGCTCAGATTGCAGCTAAGCCTGTGACATACATTCCGCATCCATTTGTCTTTGAGAACTATGCTAAAGCATGGAGTGCAGGTGGATTCTCGAAATACTTCCTTAATAGCGTAATTGTGTCTTCTGTAAGCATGATCTTCACTGTAATTCTTGCAACTATGGGAGGCTATGCACTAGCTAGGTATAAATTCAGAGGGAAGATGCCATTCATGCTTCTTCTGCTATGCACTCAGTTCATTCCGACAGCAATGCTGATAATACCGCTTTTCCAGACTTACAATAAGATTCATCTGATCAACTCTCATTGGTCTCTGATAATCACATATACAACATTCCACATCCCATTCAACGCAATGCTCATGAGCACTTTCATAAAGGGAATCCCATATTCTCTTGAGGAAGCAGCCCGTGTTGATGGATGTTCTGGAAAGCAGGCTTTTATGCATGTCCTGCTTCCAGTGCTCCTTCCTGGCATTGCTGCGATATCTGCATATTCGTTCATAAGCAGCTGGAATGAGTATCTCTACGCGCTTATGTTCATGACTTCAAGCCGTAAATATACTCTGCCGATCGGCTTGAGCATGATGATAGGGGAATACAGCATCAACTATGGGCAGCTGACAGCTGGAAGCGTTATTGCGCTAGGACCCGTTGTCCTGCTGTTCATGTATGTTCAGAAGTATATGGTTTCCGGTCTTAGTGCCGGTGCCGTTAAAGGATGATTTTCATACAATAATTTCAAAAGGAGGAGATGTATGAGAAAGATAATGATTATGGCAGCCGTATTGCTGATGATGTGCTCTGTGCTTTTTGCTCAGGGGCAGTCTGAGAAGGTTACGCTCACGTTCTGGGATGAGAATGCAGGAGAGACAAGGACTCCTTATTACCAGAAGCTTATCAGTGATTTCAATGCCTCACAGAATAGGATTGAGGTTATCTATGAAGGCATTCCTTCATCCTCTGCGAAAGAGAAGTATGATGTCGCTATTGCTACAAAGACAACACCTGATATCGGGCATTGCAATGCAGCATGGGGCTCTAACTGGCTGGCTCAGGAGTGTCTGATTCCTCTTGATCAGTATTTCAGTTCGTGGAGTGAGGCTTCTGATATAAATCAGAACTATCTGCAGCTTAACAGGAATCTTGATCCAGAGGGCAGGCTTTTCATGATCACAGATACAGTTGCGACTCCTCTGATGTGGGTCAGGCTCGATATGCTGAAGGCAAAGGGCCTTGATGTGCCGCGCACATGGGATGAGTTCTTCCAGGATGCAGAGCTGCTTACAGACAGAAGCAGAGGTGTCTATGGATTCTCAATCAGAGGTGGAAGTGGCAATGTTGTTGAGCTCCAGCATGCTATGTATGCTTATTCAGGGATTTCTGAGTATTTTGATGAGAATGGTAGCTGCACACTGAATGCACCTGATCATGCAGAGTTTCTGAAAAGATATGTTGCTATGTACAATAAGTATACAGCAGAAAGTGATATAACCAATGGTTATAAGGAGATGGTCGCTGCATTTGATGGTGGTTCTGCTGCGATGATCTTCCATAATACAGGCTCAAAAGCAGAGCATGCCTCAGCACTGAAGCCTGATCAGTATATGGCAGTATCATTCCCTATTTCAAAGAGGGATACATATACATATACCGCAGGAAGCCAGGGTGGTTACTGCATATTTGATACATGCAAGCATCCTGATGAGGCATGGGAGTTCATCAGCTATATGCTTTCTGCTTCTTCAAACAGCTATTTCAATGAGAAGATCGGACAGGTTCCTATGAACAATAAGGTTCTGGAAGAGGACTGGGTGAAGAACAGCCAGTGCACAAGTGAAGCACTTTCTACACTTGCTGATCCTAAGTGCCTGCTTGTTTCACAGCCGAAGTATCTTCCTGAGTATTCACAGATAATGAACACTCAGATGCCTCCTCTTTTCCAGGCTGTGCTTGCTGGAGAGATGAGTGTTGAATCGTTCCTCGATACATGGGCGGATGCTTTTACTGCTGCATATAAGGCATATAATGCCAAATAACATTCTGATGCTGGGTGTGGAGTTGCACCCAGCATCGTACAATTGAAGTATGAATAAGAATAAAAAGAGATTCCATATGACATTCCAGATGATGATAACGTGTGTCTTCATGCCGGTAATGCTTTTTATTGTTACTCTTACTGGATTCCTGTCTTTCCGTTTTGTGGAGAATGATCAGGAGCAGCTGCTGATCAACAATACAGACAATGCACTCAAACTCACATTAGGCTATCTTGATTCACAGCTTTATAATACTGTCTCTGCAATGATGGATATATATAATTCATCAGCTGTAGGGGCTGTGATCAATGACATAGAGAATGAAGGCCACATAAGCCCAGGCTCATATATTGATATGAAGAATATGCTTTCTCTGTCATTCTCAAAGAATTATTCATACATAAGCGCAATGGCTGTCTGCTTCAGTGGTGCAGATGATGTGTTCTATCAGAGTTTCTATCCTGTCTCAGGTATAGATGCTGTGAATGCTCCTGAGCTGAATCCGGGAAGCTATTTACTGGAGTGGCAGAGTCCTGCAGATATAAGTCCTGTAATCCATAATGGCACTAGGCATAATGGTGCAGGGCTTTCTCTTTACGCAAGAAGCCGCAAGGGCACAGAATTTGCGGTTTTTCTTGATTTCAATAATATTCTCATAGATGGTGCTGTTAAGAATCTATACTCCGATATAGCCGACTCTGTGGTGATTCTGGATGGGACGTCATTATCTGCTTTCGGAAATAAGGATATTTCTGGATACAGGCAGCTTCTATCATCTGCTATGAAAGACGACAGGGATTCTGGAGTGTTTCAGGATGGAAACAGCATCATTGTCTATGATTCCATGCCTATGAATAACTGGAGACTTGCTGTATGCATAGATAAGCATTCTGTCATGCAGAGCCTTGATGCCATGAGGAATATGACAATAACAATGGTTGTGCTCTGCTGTCTCCTATCAATAGGTCTGGCAATTCTATTTGGATGGCTTATAGCTAAGCCAATGAATGCATTTGCTCAGAGAGTACGGAATCTTGATGTTGATAACCTTCAGGAGAGCAGCTTCTCTGATCTTTCTTCGATATCACCTGAGATCAATCTCCTTGCAGAGAATATGGAAAACCTGACAGGAAGGATTCGGAATCTTATTGCAGATACTGAAAAGAAGCAGGCGGAGAATGCGAGGATGCAGAATAGCCTGCTCCTTGCTCAGATCAATCCGCATTTTCTTTATAACACTCTCTATGCTATTGCACAGGAATGCGGGATGGGAGCAGATAAAGAAGCAGAGGAAATGCTTTATGATCTCTCATCGTTCTTCCGTATCGGTCTTAATTCTGGAAAGGAGCTGCTTTCCATACATGAGGAATGCATGCATGTTGAGAGCTATCTCAGAATCATTCGCAGGAGCTTTCCTTATGGCCTGACTTATTCGATTTCCGTAGATCCGGATATCAGTGGGTTCTGCATCCCTAAGATGACGCTTCAGCCTATCGTAGAGAACTGCTTTAAGCATGGGCTTAGGAGCAAGCGCTCTGATGGGAATATCTCAATAGCGGCAGAGCGTATAGGAGGCAGCATCCGTATAACAGTTTCCGATGATGGATGCGGTATGGATAAGAAACAGCTTGAATCACTGAATGAACAGATGAGGACGATAAGGGTCAAAGAGAATGGATTCGGGATGATAAATGTATGTCAGCGCCTGAATTATCATTTCAGCGGGCACTGCTCTGTGAATGTATTAAGCGAACTTGGGAAAGGAACGGAAGTCACCATAATGATAGACATTATTCCAGAGGAGGAATCTATATGAATAAGCCGATTGATATGAGAGAGGTATTCACCCTTGACCTGAAATCAGGTGCAGGGCAGTTCAAGGCAATGCCAGCAAAGCTAGGAGATGGCAGGAAGGGCTTCGTGGCATTCTATTCAGCCTGCTATGATGTTGACATGCACTATAGCATGTTTGTTTATCCTACAGATTCTCTTCATGGGATTGCATTTGATGAGAGAGGTAATGTGCTATGGAAGGCAGAGCTCGGAATCTGCCCGAGTGCTGCACTCTACTGCTTCACTCTCATTGATATGGATGGAGATGGCCAGGATGAGATCTATATTGTCAATAATACAGATCCTGAGCATCCTCTTTGGATAGAGGCTTTTGTCTTAGAGAAGCGGAATGTGCTCACCGGTTCAGTGGAAGGACAGTGGAAGTGGCCTGATTATGGCGGTATAGAGCGTTCTATGTGGTATTTCCGCAATCATGTATTTGCTGGATATGATAAAGGAGAACCGGTTCTTGTTGCTGCTCAGGGTACATATGCTGATATGTATTTCCAGGCATATGACAGGGATATGAAACTGAAATGGGAAAAGACAATAGCGAAGGATGATAAGGGGGCGAGAGGGTCTCACTCATTTCCTATTGCAGATATAAACCAGGACGGGATTGATGAAGTTATGTGGGGAGAGAGATGCATATCACTTCATGATGGCAAAGAGCTGTTCTGCATAGAAAAGGAAACATGGAACGGACATTCAGATATGTGCCAGCCTGTCTGGGATGAAGAGAATTCACGGTATCTCATCTATATAAACAGGGAATCCAATGAGAGCATAGGTCCTAGGATCGGAATGTATGATGATAATGGCAAGGCTATATGGACAGCTGTTGAGTGGGGGCATATCCATAAAGGCTGGGTAGGCCGAATAGGCAATGATGGCAGGCTGATTGCCAATGGGATGAGGATAACAGGACAGAAGAAGGATGCTGTAGGACGTTATTATACTGGGATAACAGAGTTTGTCTATGATGCGATGTCCGGAGAGCCTATTGATCTGGGATATAGCTTATTTGATACAGCACCAGTAGATATAAATGGAGATGGACTGCATGAGATCTTAAGAGGAGTGGCAGCAGGGGACACAGTCCTCATAGATAGGAATGGGAGAGAGCTCTTCCATCTCGGTGGTAAGGTTGCTATGAATTCCAGGATACTTGATATGCCAGGAGAACAGGTGATGGTATATTATCCAGATGGGGTTGTAAAGGTGTTTGCTGATGTGAATGCATATGATACTGATGCTGCTCTCCGTAGGTACAGCCTTCCTTTCTATAAACGGAATCAGTATGCACGCAATATTGAGAATAACATATGCATGCTAGGAGGTGTATGATGAAGCTTCTCATAGCAGAGGATGATTCGATTATCATGAAAGGCCTTCTCCGCAATACTGACTGGAAAGAGTGTGGCATTTCTGATATTGAGACAGCTGCGGATGGGGAGATTGCATTGGATAAGCTCTCAGGATTTGATGCAGATATCCTTATTACTGATATAAATATGCCTTTCATGGATGGCCTTGAGCTTACAGAGCAGGCTAAGAAGATCAGGCCGGATATGATTGTTATAATCCTTACAGGCTATGATACATTCGATTATGCAAAGAAGGCACTGCAGCTTGGTGTGATGGACTATCTGATGAAACCTGTCCGCTCTGAGGACCTGAAGGCCTGTGTGCTTAAGGCTTCCGATGTCATAAGACTCAGGAAAGAAGAGCTTTCAATGCTGGAGAAAAGCAGGACTCTTCTGCGTTCTGATTCACTTGAGAATCTCTTCGTGCATGGAATCATGGATGATGATCTCAGTAATACAGGCATACTGAATAGCAATGGAAAAGGATCTTTCACTGCAGCGATTGCAAGGATAGAGGATTATGAGAATGGAGCAGGATTCTCTCTGGATTCCGATGAGATGAGCTACAGGATTCTTGAATACTGTGATCAGAAGCTCGGGGAAGATGGATTTGCATGGATCTTCGGAGGTGAATACATTCATTTCATCCTCAGGTCTTCGATTGTAGATGGCTTTCTGGATGAGCTTAGGCATTATGCTTCAGAATCGGCGGGAACAAATCTGATCATCAGTGTCGGAAACAGTGCAGAATCGGTTTCTGATATAAGAAGATCTGCAGAAGAGGCATTCAGTATACAGCGGCGTTTTGGCATCATATCCCATGATACTGTGATTTATGCATCGTCTTTCGATAAGGCCGGGAAAGATGCAGTTGCATTATCTGACTGCATGAGCCAGCTGAAAGTCTGCCTTGAAGAGGGAAAGGCAGAAGATTGCATAATGGTTGTTGGCTCAGTTGTATCTGCTTCATCGATTGAGGATATATCAGGGAATCTGATGCTGATGATGTTCCATATATCAGAGGAAATCAGACTGCTGAAATCCCAGAACATAATTGCTGGTGATGCATATGATCCAGATAAGCTGATTCCTGAATTCTATTCAGTCAGGACATCAGCTGCACAGAGGATGTATTTAGAGAAGCTGATAAGCAAGCTATGCAGTCTTGTGAATGATTCTTCTGCGTCAGATCCAATAAA
>CAKQTF010000042.1 GCA_934276695.1 uncultured Spirochaetales bacterium | reverse complement strand
TCCCGAACCTCACATCCCTCAACCTCAGCAATACAAGGCTCGCTTCCCCCGTCATCTCACTCGATGGGAACGACAGGCTCAGGGAACTGAGAATTGAAAACGACAAGAACACATCATTCCAGATCCAGGATGTCACAGACATCCCTACAGGTCTGCAGCTCGTTGATATTTCAGGGAATGCGATAACCGAATACGGACTTTTCTCAAAAGCAGGAAATTCCCTTAAGACACTTGATCTCAGCAACACTTCGATCGAGCAGTTCAACGACAGGAACTATATTGCACTCACCAATCTCGACATCTCCGATTGCACGAAGCTCTCAAGGCTCACAATCGAGCACGACTTCAATTCAGCATCAAGCAGTATCGATGCTTCCAACTCAGCAATCACAAAAGCGGAAATCTCATCCAGAAGGCTCAAGAGCCTGGATCTTTCAGATAACAACCTTACAGAGCTCGTCATATCCGGTGCTGACAGCACTCAGGGACTCAACACTCTCTATGTACAGAATAACAACCTTGGACAGAAGGACTCCGAGTTCATCATTGGATCCACAACGATAAAGAGATCAGGATCCTCAACATGCAATTCATTCACTTCATGGGGCGGTGTTCCTATCAGCACTATATGTGCAAGTGGCAACAACCTCTATGCAGCAGGAAACAAGGGCAGTAACAACAATTTCCAGTGGAAAGGGAATTCCTTTGGCAGCTCTGTCTCAGCTTCTGTCACATGTGATCCGGACTGGAATGCAATCTGGCACAACGACAAGTTCGGCATCATCCTCTACAAGAACAATTCTACGCTGACTTCCTCTACAAAGAACGAAGGCCACTGGTGGTCAGGTTCGGCAAGCAAGACACAGAACTACTCATTCAAGAGAACATCCTCAGATACGCTCAAGCTCAACCTCTACTTCAGCGATGGGGATTATAGTACCAGTTCGTTCACGGTTAGACCGTTCGACTGAGCAAATATGGAGAAACATGTGGATAAAGAAAAAATCAGCTTTGTAACAACACCTGATATTGAAGCTACAATCATGCACCTGGCCCGAATTAGAAGCGCCAGAAAGCTTCTTGAGACTGAAGAGAATATTCTTAAAGCAGAGATAAAAGCCATTGCGGTGGATGTAGTGTGTGACGAGTTTCTTGCCGAACGGGATGGCCAAATGGTTCCAATTGCTTACCTTGCAGATGCTCCAGCACTGCTTGACAGGAACAAGCTCAAAAACGAATACGAAGATATTTACAACCAGTGCCTAGTCCAACAAGGAATTGAGGACAGATACCTGTATATAACAAACAAAGCTTTACCAACTATAACAAAAAAGGAGACTGCATATGAGCAAGACAAGAGATAAGTACATCAGCATGCGTGTTGATAAGGGCATCTATAATGAAGTGAAGAAGAGAGCGGAATCGGCAGGCCAGACATTATCGGACTACATGCTTGGAGTCTTCGAGAATGTGATTGATGGAGACAAGGATCACATCCTCCTTCTCAGGAACACCTATGAAGAGGTTCTGAAACTCGGTGACATGCTTTCCATACTCATGGGATTCAACACGGAGGCTTATGCAACCATTCTAAGTCGAGTCAGTGTGGATCTCTCGGAAGTTCAGCTGAAGGCAAGCAAGGAAAGAAGAGAATCCGCTCTCAACGGACTTAGAAAGTACATCAGAGAGACCAATGAACGTCTCAACGAAGGTGCGAATGTCTGGATTGGAGAAAATGCTGTCAAGCCCAATCCTCAGGAATGACGCTTTCGTAGTTTTCTTTCATTATTAAGCAGCTGGATTCCAGCTGAAAAATGGAGGAAAAATGGAAGAAATAATCAATGAGGAGTATGCGTCATCGATAGGGGTTGAATATTTTGACGTTCACGATACCTGGTTTGTCATGGCTGGTTCTGGTCTTCCGTCGATAAAAGGAGAAATCAAAGATGGTATGGCATCAAATGTGCGGGTGTATTTTGACACTATCCCAGCAGGGCTGAATGCTCTATCTCCGGATAGAGCCATTGCCTATGCCCACAGAATCATGACGGCAGCTTATGTTGCCCGGAGCATGAAGGGTCTTCCTGTTGATATGGAAGCGCAACATGACGAAGACACAGATTAAGTTATCAATTATCAGTACATATTCTTAATTGAATAACAGGAATCTCACTTAATCGCCTGTCATCTTGCTGGGTGATAATTACATTTGAGTGTAATGTTTAAAAGCAGCCCGATCAGCTCCACTCAAAGCAACTCCCTCAAAGTCAGGGAGTTGTTTCTTTTTCTACTGCTGCAGCGGGATGTTTTGAGCCGAATCCCAGAGTTATATGTTATTTCTGGCTTCTGTTCATTCGTGATCGCTGCCAGCATTTACGCAGTCAAATTTGTATGCAACATGCATTTTCTGGTGTAAGATACTCTCTAAGAGGTAATACAATGAAAAAGAAAGAGGATCTGCCTGCATGCCCAGTTGCAACTACTGTAAGTCTAATCGGGAGTAAATGGAAATTGCTTATAATGAGGAATCTTCTTGCTCGTCCCTGGCGTTTCAACGAGCTTCAGAAATCACTTGATGGGATCAGCCAGAAAGTCCTTACTGAAAGCTTGCGTTCCATGGAAGATGATGGAATCATAATCAGGACTGTATTCCCTGAAGTCCCGCCACATGTCGAGTACTCACTTTCTGAAGTAGGAGAAAGCATGAGACCGATAATAGCCTCAATGGAGGCATGGGGAACAAACTACAAGGAAAATCTGAAACAGTAAGAGAAACAGCTGGCATCTCCCTTCATAGAATTCTATGGCCTGAGCTCTTACAAGCATGATATCTTCCATAAAATTGTCAAGTTTGCCCTAAAAGGGGCATATCAGGCAATAGGTGACAGGCATATCAAAAAATTTTTTTTGGTGAAACCGCTCCATTATTGCATTATTCCCAAAAGTAACAAAAAGGTAAGCCAAGTCACAAAAAAGTGCGTTCTTGTTTATAGAAACCAATTCGCTATACTCCTGATTGGAGGTCGAAAATGAATGAATATGGTTTTCTATCAATCATTCCGATAATTCTTGTCCTAGTAATCGCATTCTGGAAGAAAAATGTATTTCTGGCTCTTGCTGCAGGACTTGCTGTTTCATCCGTTATCATTGGAGCCTGTACGGGAGAATTCCTTTCCGCTGTTGATGCAATAGCTAATGTCTTCACATCTTCTGGAACGGCTGCGACCACCTTCTTCGTCCTGATCATGGGAGGCATAATGACGGCTTCATCAAGGTCAGGAGGGGTTGAAGGTCTGGTAAGATATGCTACAGAGAAGAAGAGAATCATAACGACAAAACGCAGGGCTGAGCTGCTTCCTTCAATCCTCGGATTGTTGCTTTTTGCCGATGGAACAAGCTCAATTACAGTCTCTTCCATGTCTGGACGTCCATTCTTCCGCAAGTTTGGAATCCCTAAAGAAAGACTTGCATTCATTGCAAACTCAACAGGATCAGCGGTAGCATGGTTCATCCCATTTGGCAGTGCAGCAGCAGTACTCACATCTTTTCTTGCTCCAGTCCTAGCCGATTTAGGTCTTTCAGACAACCCCTTCTCTCTTGTTCTTGGTGCAGTACCATTCCAGTTCTTTGCAATAGCCTTGATGGTTGTGCTCTTTGCAACTGTTATCACAGGAAAAGATATAGGGCCGATGAAACAAGCGGATACAGAAGCCCTCACTGATGATAATGAGGCCGTCTATGACACAGACATTCCTTCAGGGAAAAGAGCTCTTGCAAGGAATATGATCATACCGCTTCTCTTCCTGGTTGCTTCCATATTCACGCTGCTTCTTATCAGTGGCAATGGAAACATAGCAGATGGAGAAGGCTCGATGTCGGTCTTCTCTGCAGGTGTGCTTACGCTGATTTTCTCTGCGATATTCTACAAAGCACAGGGCCTGTGCACATTGGACAAGTATATTTCATGGGTCATCGAAGGAATGACAGGGATGTTCCCTCTTACGATGATTCTTGTGCTTGCCTACTCATTCAGCTCGATACTATCCGCACTGGGAACTGCTTCATATATCGCATCATTCACAGTCTATCTGCCAGGATCATTCATACTTCCAGCTTCCCTGCTCATAGCAGCTGTCATTTCATACGCCACAGGCACAAGCGGAGGTACTGTAAGCCTTCTTGTCCCGATACTAATTCCCGTGGCCTATGCCTCAGGCATTCCGCTTCAGTACATGATTGGAGTTATAATCTCAGGTTCTGTGTTCGGGGATCAGAGCTCTCCGATCTCGGACAGCGTGATCCTCTCTTCGTCAATGACAGGAACCCAGATCATCAATCATGTAAGAACTGAGTTGCCATATACACTCATTGCGCTTCTCTTGGCTCTGACTGCCTTCACAATACTTGGTTTCACTATTTAGGAGGATAGAAATGAAGAATAACAATCTTGACAAGCAACTTGTTATCGATAAAACAAAATGCATCCACTGCGGTCTATGTGAGAAAACCTGCTGGAATGGTGCGCTGAAACTGGGGAAAGATGACTATCCAAAGATGGAGATAAATCACCTTACTGACGAATGGCAGATGTGCTGGGAATGCCAGCGATGCCTTGCTGTCTGTCCGACCGGTGCGCTGTCGATCCTTGGCAAAACGGCTGACGACTGCATGCCACGCACAATGATTCCAGAGCCTGAAGCAATGGAAGCCCTGATCACGAACAGGCGCAGCTGCCGGTCCTACATGGATCAGAATGTGGACAGGACCCTCATTGACAGGATACTGCATATAGCAGGAAACTCTCCAACTGGAAGCTGCAATCAGCTTGTTGAATATACTGTCATCGATGACAAGGATACGATGAAGGAATTTGCAGAGCTCTTCCATAAGGAACTATTCGCGGCAGCTGACAAGGGTGTATATCCAGGACGCTTCACGAAAGAAGATATAGCTTTTTTCCGTCAAAAATGTGATGAAGGGGAAAGCTTCATGTTCAGAGGCGCACCACATGCCCTCTTTGTCCATGCTCCCATTGGAAAAGGTGAATGGGTCTACGATACTCAGATAGCACTTACATATGTGGAACTTCTGATGGAGTCTTACGGCATAGGGACGATCTATGTCTCTACACCAGGAGCTGCACTCTCAATATGCCCGAAATCACGTGCTTTCCTGAGAATCCCAGAGAACCATTACATTACTGTACCACTTGGTTTTGGATACCCTGCATACGCATTCAAGCGAGGAGTATCACGCAGTGATGCGCTAAAGATTCACCATCTTGGAACTAAAGAAGTTCCTGAATTCTGAATAATGGAATCAGTACATGCAAGGCACAGAATGAAAGATGGAATTGAAATTGATTCCGAGATGCAGAAACATGAATTCGAATGAACAACCTCAATGGCAGCTGGGCAAGGCCCTGGCTGATTCCGACACGATTATCATAGGAGCAGGTGCTGGTCTTTCAGCATCTGCTGGCTTTACCTACAATGGGGAGCGTTTCAAAAAATACTTTTCTGATTTTGAAGAGAAATATGGCTTCCATGACATGTATTCTGGCGGATTCTATCCATACGGGACAGCAGAGGAATACTGGGCATACTGGAGCAGGTATATTTTCTTCAACAGATATATAGACCCGCCTAAAGCTGTATATAACGATTTATACCAGCTTGTGAAAGACAAGGATTACTTCGTGTTGACAAAGAATGTCGATCATTGTTTTCAGAAGGCAGGTTTTGACAAGAAGAGGTTGTTCTACACACAGGGGGACTATGGATTGTTTCAGTGCTCAAGGCCGTGTTGCAATGAGACTTTTGACAATGAAGCAATCATCAGTGGCATGGTGGAACAGCAAAACGGAATGAGGGTTCCATCAGAACTGGTTCCAGTATGTCCTCATTGCGGCAGCCCTATGACTGTCAATCTCCGTTCCGATGACAAATTCGTAGGGGATGACGGATGGAATGAAGCCTATCACAGATATCAGGAATTCCTTGGTACTCACAGAAACAGTGATATCCTTTTCCTTGAAATCGGAGTTGGTTTCAACACTCCTGGCATAATCAAATATCCTTTTTGGCAAATGACACTTCTTTATCCGAAAGCGATATATGCTTGCATCAATAAAGGAGGTGCCTATGCTCCCGAAGAAATTTCCAGACGTTCAATCTGTATCAATAAGGATATTGCAAATGTATTGGCCGACTTGCATCTTGATAGTTGCCTATGCCACTGATTCCAATATGTCGTACTTCAACTACAATGTTAGCCCAAACAGAAAATCCCTGGTACGTTATATCCCATATCTTCAATGCTAATTCAACGTGCACATTCCAGAATATGCAACTCAGGAACGTACACGCTATAACGGATTACAGGCAAACAAATTATCTTAAAAACGTGCACGCTCTCTATTTATCTTGCCCATGATACACAAATACCTGTTTACCATGTATAACAGCCCATTATTAATGCTATCATTAACATGTAGTGTCTCGGGGGCTGAGTTTTTCTTCATTTCCATTAATCCATATGAGAAACTTGACGGTCAAGAAGGGATTCGATGCTCACAAATCACGTAGTAAAAGGAGCTGTGGAGTAATCTTCAGAAGTGCAGAGAGGAGCGAATGGAGGTAATAAACAACGTTTCAAAGAAACTGAGAGATGACCTCAAGGAGGAAATCAGACCAGATAGCCGTCTTTCCATTGCTGCCGCATGTTTCTCAATCTACGCTTTTGAAGAATTGAGAAATGAACTGGAAGGAATCGAGGAGCTGAGATTCATATTTACGTCCCCCCCTCATTCACAGCTGAAAGGACAAGCAAGGAAAGAGTTCTACATTCCACGCCTCAACAGGGAACGCAGCATTACAGGTACTGAGTTCGAGATCAAGCTGAGAAATGAACTGTCCCAGAAGGCGATTGCAAGAGAATGCGCCAACTTGATCAGACGCAAGGTGAAGTTCAAATCCAATACGACAAATGAGGTTATGATGGGCTTCATGAATGTCGATGACATCTCTTATATGCCTATCACTGGCTTCACCACAGCAGAGCTTGGATGCGAGAAAGGGAACAATGCCTACAGCATGATCAACAAGTTCGAGACCCCAATATCAAACGAGTATATCAAGCTTTTCAACTCCCTCTGGAACTCCGAGAAGATGGAGGATGTAACAGATAAAGTAATCGAGAACATCTCAGCAGCCTACAAGGAGAACTCCCCTGCATTCTTCTACTTCGTCACACTCTACAATATCTTTCACGAGTTCCTTGAAGACATCTCTGAGGATACGCTCCCAAACGAGGCGACAGGCTTCAAAGAAAGCAAGATATGGAAGATGCTCTACAACTTCCAGAAAGATGCAGCTCTTGGCATCATCAACAAACTTGAGAAGTACAACGGCTGCATCCTTGCCGACAGCGTTGGCCTTGGCAAGACATTCACTGCCCTTGCTGTCATCAAGTATTACGAGAACAGGAAAAGAGTGTCCTTGTCCTATGTCCGAAAAAGCTTGGTGCGAATTGGATTACATTCCGTGAGAACTACCGCAACAACCCGA
>CAKQTF010000041.1 GCA_934276695.1 uncultured Spirochaetales bacterium | reverse complement strand
GGATATAATTAGTCTGAGCAAGTGAATATGCATTCTCTGCAGCTGTGACATCATAGAGCTTATCCTGCTTATCAAGCTCAAGCTCCTTTATCTTCGTATCATTTGTCCATGATGCAGCTATAGTGAGCCCAGGTGTGAATTCTGCGGATGAGGAATCGGAGAAGACCCAGCTTGCTGAAGGCGTCGCAGTCAGGGACCAGTTATTCCCTGTGTATCCTACAGAGCCTTTAAGAGAGAGGCTTCCTGACGTCTTATTAAGCTCAGAAAGAACATTGACAGTCCCTGTAGCTGATCCATCGAATGCAAGCAGGTCAACATCATAGTCAGCCACAGCCTTCTTATATGTCTCTTCCTTCTGCTGGACAGTAAGCGCCTGCATAAGGACCTGCGTATTGCCATTCTCCAGTGCCTTCACAGCCAGCTCCGGCTCCGGGATCTCATCTATTCCTGTCCACTCCAGGCCTGTAAGACTCATATAGCTCGCCTTAGCAATCTCAAGCTGCTCCTCATATGAAGAGAGAAGCCTCTTGTAGTTATCAAGCGCATTGGCTACGGTCATATATGACACAGAGCTTTCAGTGAAACTAGAAAGCTTCTTATAGTCATCAAGCGTCTTCTCTGTATCGCTGACATTCTTCTCTGTGCTCTTTATGTTCATCTCTATTGAAAGGATGTTGGATATGATGCTGATCACATTCTTCTTAAGAGAGATACCAGCGCTCCCATAGGCATACTCTGTATTATATTTGGAAAGCGCATAGTTGATATCAGAGAGGACGTCATCATCATACTCATTGAAATCATAAGTATACGAAGCTCCGATAGTCGGAGAGATGCTGTTCACCTTGCCATTATAATCAACAAGATATGGCACAGAGCCCTTTATAGTGGTCTTCTTATCCGACAGTGTCACAGATGCTGACGGCGTTATTGCCATTCCGTACTCATTCAGCCCGCTAAGGCTGCCACCGCCCATTGATCTTGCCACTGAAGCCGTATCAAGAAGCGGATCAACAGAAAGACCAAGGCTGACAGCAGTCTTGTCCTCTATGTCCATCCTCTCCAGAGTCAGAAGCCCTTTCTGATATGTGAGCACCTGGTTCTGATATGTCTTATTATTCGCTTCAGCTGCACTGAAAGCCTCTTCCAGCGATACTGCTGGAAGCATTGAAATAGATGCAGTTGCCAAAAGCAATGCCAGCATTCTTTTTTTCACGCTAAACTCCTAGACTAAGAAGAATATAACCATTATGGATATTTTCGTCATCGTTTCATTTAGAACATTTTTGTAGAGTTTGTATGTAGTTTGCCTGCATCAGGATATTAATATTATATTTCACAGCAGATAAGCAAATTGACTTATCAATATCAAATAAAGGAAAATCAATAACATGAGAAAAACAGAGATAAAAGACACAGAGCTGCTGGAGCATATCCAGAGCCTTCCTCCAGACGGAAGGGAGATATTCCTGCTCGGGAATGACCAGGTAAGAGTATCGGCAATAAGCGCAACAGCCATGGTCAATGAGATGAGAGCGAACTTCGGCACAGGCCTCATAGAGACCTATGTGCTTGGACAGGGATATATAGCAGGAGCACTGCTCTCTTCTGAAGTCAAGGGAAATGACAGGATACAGCTTCAGATAGAGTGCGGAGGCCCTATCAAGGGAATGAACATAGAAGCATGGGCATGCGGAGCTGTGAGAGGCTATCTTACAAACAATCCGATACCTCTTGATAAACCGCTGACTTCACTGGACACGACATTCCTGTATGGGCCAGGGTTCCTTTCACTGACAAAGATCCTGGAAGGCTCCAAAGTGCCTTTCACAGGACAGATAATGATGGAGTATGGGAATCTTGCTAACGACCTTGCGCTCTATTACCAGCAGAGCGAGCAGACACCTACTCTATTCTACTTCTCAATCAAGTTTGATGAAAAAGGAAGGGTAATCGGTGCAGGCGGCCTTTTCATACAGGCTCTCCCAGGTTGCAGTGAGGATCTCCTGACTCAGCTCCAGGAGAAGAGCAGCAGGCTTACGCATCTTGGGAAGGCAATATCAGAGGGGACGAGCATAAAGGACTATGTCAGCACTGAGTTCGCAGAATTCGGTCCAAGGTGGCTTGAGCACTCACCTATCGGGTTCTCATGCCCCTGTTCAAGGGAGCACTTTATAAGTTATCTTAAGAGCCTGCCAAAGAAAGAGAAGGATGAAATACTTGAGGGAGAATTCCCTCTTATTCTTGAGTGCTTTAATTGCGGCACTCTATATAAATTCGAGAAAAGCGAAGTGGAAGCGCTTTTTCAGGAGGACTGATGATTTTTTTCGCAACGAGCGCGGCTAATCAGGGAGACCTGATTGTTAATGAAGCAAGGGAAGCTGGATCAGAGGATGTGAGACAGACAGCAAGCGGAGTCGAATTCGTAGGGACACTCGAGGTCGGCTACCGGTTCTGCTATAATTCAAGGATCTCATCAAGGCTGCTCATGGGGCTGTTCATAGACGATGACATCGAGACAGACCTTGAGCTCAGCGAGGCAACAGGCCAGCTGGAATGGGAGAACTACCTCACACCAGAGAAGACATTCAAGGTAACATGCACGGCACAGAACTGCAGGTGGATAAACAACAGCCATTATGCAGCACTGAAGGTCAAGGACGGGATCTGCGACAGGCTGAAGGAGAAGTTCAGCGGGGAGAGACCGAATGTCGAGATTGAGGATCCGGATCTGACAGTGCATGTCCATATAAACGGCAATACAGTAATCTGGTATGCTGACTTCTCCGGAGAGAACCTTTCAATGAGAGGCTACAGAGGAGAACAGACAGAAGCCCTATTAAAGGAGCATCTTGCTGCAGCGCTCCTATCACGCTCGGAGTGGAAGAAGACAGTGAATGAAGGCAGCCCTGCCCCGCTGTATGATCCATTCTGCGGAAGCGGCACGATTGCTGTTGAGGCTGCGATGATGGCAGCAGAGATCGCACCTGGCATGATAAGGAAGAAGCCCTATCCATTTGAGAAGCTTCCAGGATTCGATCAGGCAGCATACGACAGAGTAAGGGCAGAGGCAGCGGAAAAGCACCAGAGAGCACTTGATGAGAGAGACATCTCAATATATGCATCAGACATATCAAGGAAGGCTGTGGAGATCAGCAAGGCTGCTGCCCTGAAAGCAGGAGTCTATGATCTCATCGCATTCTCTGTCGCTGACTTCACGAAGCTTGAGAATGCACCGTGCAGCCATGGATACATAGTCACAGACCCACCATATGGCGAGAGGATGGCAGTCAAGGAGATAGACCTGCTCTACAGCAATATAGGAAAGACACTGCAGAGAGCATTCAAGGGCTGGAAGGCAACAATCATGACAGGATCCTCCGAGCTTCTCGCAAATGTGGACATGAAGCCCGAGAGGACAAACACACTCTTCAATGGCCCTATACAGTGCCAGGCTGCGCATTACACCATATTCACAGACGAAGAGAAGAATGCCCTGATCGAGAAGGCCAAGGAGAAACGCGCGGCACGACTCTCCGCACCGCTTTCAGAAGGTGCAGAGATGGCATATAACAGACTGATCAAGAACATAGCGGCAATAAAGCCGAAAATGGAAGCCGAAGGAGTCACATGCTACAGGATCTATGATGCTGATATGCCTGAGTACAGCGCTGCCATAGACATATATGAAGGCAAATGGGTTGTGCTCTCTGAGTATGCAGCGCCTCCGACGATTGATCCTGCAGCGGCTGAAAGAAGGCTTAATGAGCTCGTGCTTGCAACAGAGAGAGCCACAAAGATAGATATCGAGAACATTTTCGTGAAAGAGAGGAAGCGGCAGGAAGGCAGCAGCCAGTACACAAGGCTTGCAGCCAATAACCATTTCTATATCGCAAAGGAGAATGGGCTGAAGTTCCTTGTGAACTTCACGGACTATCTTGATACAGGCATCTTCCTTGACCACAGGCCGATAAGGAAGATGATTCAGGAAATGAGTGAAGGAAAGCGCTTCCTCAACCTCTTCTGCTATACAGGAACAGCCACGCTCAATGCAATAAAGGGAGGCGCAGTCTCAACAGTCTCTGTCGACGCATCAAATACATACCTTGCATGGCTTGAGCAGAACCTGAAGCTGAATGGCTTCTCAACCACAATCGGAAACTTCCTCTACAGGGATGATGCCATTGACTGGCTATGGGCAACATACGACAGGTATGATCTCATATTCTGTGATCCTCCGACATGGTCCAATTCAAAGGACAGGCACTCATTTGATGTCCAGAGAGACCATGCAAGGCTGATTGATGCTGCAGCAATGCATCTTGCACCTAATGGCACTCTGATATTCTCCACGAACTACACAAAGTTCAGGCTTGATGAAAGAGTCCTTGAGAAGTATGCCGTAGAGGATATAACAGATAAGACAATCGGTGATGATTTTGAGCGCAATCAGAAGATCCACAAATGCTATCTGATCAGGAAGAAGGTCAGGGTTTCAATAAAAAAGGAAAGAAGATACAGGCCAAGAAGAGAGGACTGATAGCAGACGGGCCATCCTGAGGGGTGGCCCATTTCATTGCCGAGCATATACTTAGGGCTATGAAAGATGCTCAGCATTAATGAAAATTTTTTTGGTATAGTACACATAACTCCAGTATTTACTGAATATTCTATTGATTCTTTCTTATTTATATCCTATGGTCTTCTACTATGGACATCAATATCAGCCGGAAAGCAGCGCATGATCTGTATTCAACACCGCTGCTTCAGCAGACGGCTTTCTGGTCAGACGTAAAGAACGGACTTGGCTTCAGCCCAATGGCATTCGATATAACAGTGAGGGAAAAAGACATCAGGAGCGGATGCCTCTCCTCTGCACACCTTATCGATGACATGCTTATTCTTGTAAGGCCGATAAACGCTGAGGAAAGCATAGCATATGTTCCTTATGGGCCTCTGCTTACTCCATGCGAGGAGAGACAGGGAGAGTTCATTGAATCACTGTCAGAAGAGCTCAGGCAGTATCTTCCCAGCGGCTGCATACTGATCAGATACGACCTGCCATGGCTCAGGGATGAGGCAGTCTCATCAAGAGAGCATGAGGAGATCAGGCTGAACTGGAGCACAGTAAACCATAACATACGCTCATCATTCACTAATATGCTGCCATCACATACAGCCTTCGTAACGCTAAGGGACTCTGAGGAACAGCTTCTGAGCAATATGAAAAGCAAGACAAGGTATAATATACGGCTTGCAGAAAGAAAGGGAGTCACAGTCAGGGAAGGCAGCAGAAAAGATCTCCCAGTATTCCTTTCCCTGTATAAGGAGACAGCTGAGAGAAACGGAATACGGAATCATCCTGCAGAGACATTCAATGCGCTCTTTGAAAGCAAGGAGGATGATGCCGCAGTCAGGCTTCTGATCGCAGAGAAGGATGGAGAGGCACTTTCTGCGATGTTCCTTTCAATATCAGATGATATGGCAAGCTATCTTTATGGCGCATCATCAAGCACAGGAAGAGAGAACATGAGCACATATATGCTTCAGAAGGAAGCAATGCTTAAAGCAAAGGCAATGGGCGCAAGCATATATGATATGTTCGGGATAGCACCGAGCGGAGAGATGAACCATCCTCTCTCCGGGCTCTCCAGATTCAAGCTCGGATTCGGAGGCTATAGAATCGAGAGAATGGGATGCTGGGACTACCCTTTATCTCCAGAGAGAGCAGATAGACTGTACAGTGAGGAGAGAAGCTGGCAGAACTACCATACAGGATAGAAGCCCATCACCACAGCCTCACTTCTCAAACAGGAATGAGCTCAGGTAAAACGGATAATTCACTATCCCGGACTTTGCAGAAATATCCTTCTGGCTGAGAATCCTAGGAGAGATCACAGCCGATGAGAATTTCCTCGTGAATTCATCTATAGATTCATGCGTATCCTGAAATCCCGCATAAGAGACCTGTTTACTGACTGTCCAACAGGAACGCCGGCTTCATAGATTCCTCTTAAAACATCATAAGAGCTGCTCTTTCCGATAGCCCAGAGGAATTCCTCATAATCCATCGGATATACTGCAATCCGGTATTCTTCAGAAGGCAGGACAATTCCTTTTATATTCTTCTTAATTGAAAGAAGAGATCCCGTCTCAATGTAGTCGTAGCGCCCATCCTTCACCAGATGCTTGATTGCCTGGCGGACCTTAGGCTACAGCTGAATCTCATCAAATATGATTACAGAATCCCGTTCATATAGCCTGAAGCCTTAAAAAAAAACAGATCAAGATTGCCAATGGAATCAAATATACTGAGAATATCATCTCTTACATCTGAGAAATCGATTTTTACATAGCTTTTATATTCAGCCTTTGCAAATGCCTCAGCTATTGTTGATTTTCCTACACGTCTGGCCCATTCAAGAAGCGCAGCATAAGTTCCATGACACTCTTCCTTCCACTTAAGCAGTTCATCACTAGCCTTTCTTCTGAATATCACAATGTCCATCCTTCAGGATACAAAGATAGAAAAAGGACAGCATAAACTGTCCCTTTTCCATGCTCAGATTCATTTATTGAATATATTTATCCTTTAATTCCACCTGATGTAAGGCCATCAACGAACTGGCTCTGGTTCAGAAGGAATATAACCACAAGCGGAAGCAATGCAAGCACAGCACCTGGAATCAGCAGCTGATAGTTATTCCCGTATGAGCTGATCAGGGATGCAAGCCCGACAGGAAGCGTATAAGAGCTCTCAGATGAGAACACAATCATCGGCCATAGGAATGCATTCCAGTTACGGAGAGCAAGCAGAATCGTCATAGCCCCGAATGCTGGCTTCATTATAGGAACCATTATGCGTGCGAAGATCCCGAATTCAGTGCATCCATCAACTCTTGCAGCTTCCATATATCCCTTATCTATGCTACGCGCATACTGCTGGAAGAAGAACATTGCCGTAGGCTGTACCACAAATGGTATGATCGACCCTGCCTTTGTATCGATAAGGCCCATCCCTATAACCATCCTGTATAGCGGAATCAGCAGAATCTCAAGAGGGATCATCATCACAATCAGCATCATGAGGAAAGTGAAGTTCTTACCCTTGAAATCATACACGCCAAGCGCATACCCGCTCATCGAGGACAGGATAAGAGAGCATACAGTGCTCACAGCAAGCACTATGATGCTGTTAAGATACCATGTCAGGTAAAGCTGCCCCTTATCGATGAGCGTATAGCGGTAATTGGCAAGTGTCAGATTATCAAACTCAAAGACCATCCTTATACCATTCTTGAAAAGATCCTGCGTATCCTTGAATGACGATATGACCATGAAATAAATCGGGAAAAGCGTGATCAGCGCAAGAATGACCAATACAACATACTTTATTGAAACATATACAATACTCTTTCTCTTCTGCATACCTCAGCCTCCTCAGTCGTTCTTGAACAGTCCCATCAGCTTCATCTGTGCCAGATTTATCAGAAGCACGATTGCAAGGAGGACGAATCCTATAGCAGAGCCGAAGCCAAGGTTTCCATATGTGAATGCCTGCTGGTAAAGGTAACGGACGATTGTCAGTCCGATGTCACCAGGAGTTGACTCCTTCCAGAACACATAGCTTTCACCGAATATCCTGTATCC
>CAKQTF010000040.1 GCA_934276695.1 uncultured Spirochaetales bacterium | reverse complement strand
CACCAGCGAATACTGATGTAGCTGCGAGAACTGCAACAAGTGCAATTGTGAGTATTTTTTTCATACTTCCTCGACAGAAAAAACATAAATGGAGTCTATTCTGGTGTGGTTTTTCAGCGTTCAGTGCATATTTTGGTGCAGATGGTTTCTTTGGTTTTTCACTGCATTAGAGTTTATGCTTTTCTGGAAAACAACGGACAGGAGGCTTTGGGAATGGCTCATCGACAGGAGTTCTATCTCTATAAGCGGAAGAAGACGAGAGGAAGTTATTGGTATGTCTGCTATCTTGATAAGGAAAGCGGAAAACAGGGGAATGCAAAGAGCATTGATGTGCTGAAGGAAAGGCTTGGCACATTCGACAACAGGCCTGTGACAAGGCGTGATGATGCTGTGATAATAGCAAAGAAAGCACTTGATTCAGGGATAATCTATCAGGATAAGGGGCTGATGCCTTTTTCTGAATATGCCCAGGATTTCTGGAGTTTCGATAAATCGGATTACATAAGGATGCGCAATAACCTGAAGCCGGATTCAATAGGCAGGGAGTATGCAGCCAATATGCTTTTCTTCATAAGGCGGCATGTCATTCCAGCGCTTCCCTCTGGACTAAGGCTTCAGAGCATCACGACCAGACATCTCGATAATGTCATAAGCTCTCTATATGACAAAGGACTCTCCTCAGGCACTATACAGCTGATTGCAATATCATTCACTCAGCCTCTCAAGGAAGCTGAACGCACAGGACTGATTGCAGTCAACCCATGTAAGCGCATGATGAGGATCGTTCGCAGCGAAAAGGTAAGGGGATGTCTGTCACGTGAAGAAGTTGAGAGGCTCTGCTCGCTGCTTGCAAGGGAAAAGGAGGATATGTACCGGTCTTACTATCTAGGCATCCTGCTCGGAATCTGCACTGGGATGCGCTCAGGTGAGATCAGGGCTCTGAGTGCAGATGATCTGGAGGCAACAGATAATGATGGCTGGGTAAGGATCATAATAAGGCATTCGCTAGCACCATACTCAGGGCTTAAAGGTACAAAGAGCAAATACGACAGGGCTGTCCTTATCCCCGGAGAGCTTGCATCTGAGCTGGTGGCCAATGCAGATAGCCATGGCATTCTGCTCCCATCTAAATGGGGAGGATACATATCATCCCCGACGCTCAGGTCCTGTTTCTATGAACTTCTTGAGAAGATCGGGATAGGGGAGGATGAGCGCATCAAGAGGAACCTGACATTCCACTCCCTCCGCCATACATTCTCGACACTTGCAAGGGACAGCTCAATAAGCCAGGAGGACAGGATGGTAGTGCTCGGCCATAAGAGCCGTGAGATCAATGACAGGTACACTCACTGCAGCGATGAGGCACTCATGCATGTATCATCGCTGACAGAAGGGATTTTCTCATGCATAAAGGATGCAGAGAAAAGTGCAGAAAACACTCCTCTCAGAGTCAGTTCTGCCTATTGTCCTTGAGAATCAGACAGGCTGACTGCCTGTCAAGGAACAGGTCAACATCCTCTCCTCGTCTTACCATTGCGCATGGGCTCATCGGAGAGATGTCATCATAGATCGCCATTGCCACAGCCTTTGCCTTTCTCTGGTCAGGGCAGGATATTATTATAGACTTTGATGAGAGGATCTCAGAGATTGACATTGTGATTGCCTGGTCAGGTACATCCTCAACGCTTCTGAACCAGCCTTCATTGATGATCTGCCTCTTATTCCTCTTCTCGAGGTCGACAAGTATGTATGGTGATGTATTGTATAGGTCCGCAGGAGGATCATTGAATGCAAGGTGGCCATTCTCCCCGATGCATATGAATGCTACATCAAGCGGGTAATCTGCCATTGTTCTGTTGATGCTCTTCAGATTCTCCTCAATCCTATCTGCTTCATTTCCGATAGGATGCACAGAGCCGATTTCTCCAAGATAATCCAGTAGATTCTCTTTCAGGAATACAATTGATGAGGCCTTGCTGTCCTTGCTTACTCCGACATATTCATCGAGCAGGAAAATGTTCACCCTGCTCCAGTCGATATCTGCAGTCCTGAGATTCTTCAGAGTCTGGAGCTGGCTGTTGCCTGTGACAAATGCAACATTGGCCTTGCCGTTCTTCTCAATTGCCTTTGCAATCTTCTCTGCTCCGAGCTTTGCAGCCTGGAACCCTAAGTCAATCTTGTCTTCACAAATAACGATTCTCATATGATCACCAACGAATGGATTGTAGCAGAAAAGGCCTCTGTGTTACAGATGACCGAAAGATGAAAAAACAGTAAAAAGTGTTCCTCTGTCAATAGAAAAAGAGTGCTCATATTAGTTATCATATCTTCATTATGAAGAGCTCTTCTCTTTTGATATTCCATAAGGTATCTGACTTTGTATACCTTATCATCGGTCCATTCATCGCAGCATGCGGTGTTGCTCTTTTCTATACTCCGGCAAAGATTGTAGCCGGTGGATCCACAGGTCTTGCATCCATCATATTCTATCTGACAGGATTTGATCAGGGTATTGCGATGATGTGCATAAACGTGCCTCTCATCCTGATAGGTATATATGTATTTGGCTTCAAATACGGAATCAGGACGCTTGTTGGCTCGACTCTCCTCTCTGTCTGGGTGTCGTTTCTTGGCCATGTCACGGATTATCAGGGATTTCTGGATGTATCAGAGCCGATCAACGTACTTCTATCTGCAATCTTCGGAGGTATCCTGCTCGGCTCAGGAATCGGAATAACAATGAGGAGCGGATGCAATACAGGCGGCACTGACATCGTAGCTCAGGTGATCAACCATTACACTCCTATGAATGTTGGAACAGTCCAGTTCTGCTTCAATTTCATGGTTGTATCGCTTTCAGGCGTGTTCATCGGAATACAGCCTATGCTGTTTGCAATCATAGCCATGTTCGTTTCAGCTCAGATGGTCAATTATGTCCTGACAGGCTTTGGCAACAACCTTGCAAAGAATGTATTCATAATATCAGACTATCATACAGCTGAGATATCCAGGCGTGTCATCGCTGAGCTGCATCATACCGGAACACTGATTGAGGGGACTGGCATGTATACTGCGCAGGAACGCATAATACTCATGGTCGTAGTGCCAAACCAGCAGCTCAATGCACTTGTACGCATAATCAACGAAGAGGATCCGAAGGCCTTTGTGTTCGTCAATGAAGCATACAGAGTGCTTGGCAGGGGGTTCAGGAATCTCAAGAAGGCAAGCGAGGAGAACTGATTCTACAGGAGCATTGAGATCAGGACTGTTAGTATGCCGGAAAATGGTATTGCAATGCCTGATATTGCGCCTATGTCATCTCCCATCTCAAGGGCTGTTATTGTCCCAAGAGCATGTGATGAGCTACCTATGGCTATTCCTGCTGCGACAGGATCGCTGAGCTTAAGTATCTTTGTGAGAACCGGTGCCAGTATGTTGCCAAAGAGCCCTGATAGGATCAGTGCGCATACTGTTATTCCTTGGATTCCTCCAAGGGATTCTGAGATTGCGAGTGCAATAGGCGTGGTCACTGACTTCGGCACAAGTGACATTGCAAGCCTATCATCGAGTCCCAGAAGATTAGAGAGCACCAGTATCGATGTTATGGAGACAGCTGCTCCTGCGGCAGTGCCTGCGAGTATTGCCGCAAGATTCCTCCTCACAAGCTCTCTCTGCCTGTAGATAGACAGTGCGAGCAGGGCTGTGATAGGCGCAAGGAACATCGATATTATATCGCCGCCGTTATTGAACGCTGAAAGCGGTATGTCAAATACAAGCAGCACAGCTATTATTATCACAGTCGCAATCAGGAGCGGATTAAGCCATGATGCACCTGTCTTCTTCTGTATGTATGTTCCGAAGACATAAGAGAACAGTATCAGAGCAAGTGAGAACAATGGATTTGCTGCTATTGCTTCAGGTATCATTTCCTATTCCTCCCTTTCATGATCTTCTGTATAAGCACGACTGTATATCCTGATGCGATGAATACCAGGATGAATGATATGAAGGAGATCAGGATGATCTTCCACCATGTGCTCTTCAGCACTTCCAGGTATTCAATCAGACCTACAGTTGCCGGAATGAAGAAGAGTGCCATGTTGTTCAGCAGGAAATCCCCAGCCTCCCTGATCTGATCCTCTTTTATGATTCCTGCTGAAAGCATAAGCAGCAATAGCAGGAGCGAAATGATAGTGCCAGGGAAGGAGAAGGGGAGATATGATGATAAGATCTCTCCTATAAGCGCTATCAGGAATAGGATAGCAAGTTCTTTGTAGATTTTCATGATGTCAATATTATTCAAAGAGCATTTCCAAGGCAATATGGGCTATAGGCAGAAAGCCTCGCCACCGTATCTTCTTGATTCCCTTATCTTTTCTGATGCCCTCTTTCTTGTTATATCAGATGCGTCATGCATCAGAGCTGCATTCGCAGGATCATCTATATAGAAGAATGAGAATGCCCATGCCACAGCCGTTGATATGTAGTATTCGTTCTCATCATCTGATGCAGAAATTGCCCTGATGGCTTTCTCGCAGCATAGGTTCTTCCTGTTCTGCAGTATCCATACAATGCCGAGCCTTCTTGCGAATACCCTGCTGTCAGTCAGCAGAGAGAAGAAGAAATCCTCCATGAGATGGCCTTCTGCTCTGCTGTATCTGAATCCTGTTGCGATTATGTCTGTATGGTCCCATGATGCAAGATATGGCAGAAGATCCTGCAGCTCCTTCTGCTTCTCAGAAAAAGGCCTTTTCTCCCTGCCGATTGCAAGGCCTTTGAGAATCACGTCCTCATGATACCGTATCTCGATGCTTTCTGCGTCGGTTTTCCTTGAGAGCTCCCTTAAGACAGGAACTCTGATCCCGAGTCTTGGCAGAGCGTCTGTTGGTGATAATCCTGATGCGAATTCCTTATACTTCTGATCAATATATGGCGCATAGAGGCTATCAGTAACCATACTCCTCTCCGATTATTATGACAGTGACCCTTCCTTTGTCTCTCTGGTGCCCCATTATCAGCGTATTGCAGCAGATCCTCTCCTCGCTTTCGCATCCCAGTGCTCCGAAATGCCTTTCGTCAGAGACTGCTGCTACGCATTCCCCAGAGTGGACACAAGGTGTTTCCCTGCATAGCCTGATCGCATTAGGCGGTGCTGCACTGATCTTCACTCTTGCCACAGCGCTTCTGAGATCCGGGACTATCTTATTGATTCCTGCAACGATGATCACATGCTCGGGGCCATATGAGAGGGCAGAGATCCTGTTCGATGTGCCATCCACCTGGTATATCTCCCCATGCTCAGTTATTGCATTTGCAGATGATAGATAGAATTCTGCGTTATATGCATCCCTGTATTCCCTGTGGTAATCAGTCGATGCTGTCAGATAGTCCATGATTCCTGTCTCCTTCAGTGTCATCGACCCGCCTGATGCTGTATAGGCGCCTTCTCTGACAATGGCTTTGACAAGGGAGAGTGCTTCAGCTTTATCATTGACGAAAGCTGCCCTGAAGTTATTCTTCTCAAGCCTTTCCAGTATTCTCTTCATTCTCGCATTGAGTGCTTTTCTGCTGTTTGCATCCATAATATCAGATAATAGCATAGCAGAAGGGAAACTGCATTATCGATCATCTTAAGCAGTGAAGTGGCATATGAATTCTGATCTCTGCTTTTTTTTGCACAGATATTTCATGAATAACAGACAGAAAGTGAAAAAAGATTATAGTAGTGTTGACACAATTTTAAAGATAGGCTATATTCAATATGCAATCGACGTAGGGTAGAGCAGTTGGCAGCTCGTCGGGCTCATAACCCGGAGGTCGTAGGTTCGAGTCCTACCCCTGCTATAGAAAAGAAACCAGACCGGTATAACAGCAAATGCTGGATATCAGGGAGCTATTGGTTTCAGGAACACGGCAACCTTAGTTAGTAGCAATGGCTACTATACGGGTTGCCTATTTTTTTCATAATGCACAGCGCAGAGTCTGACCAGTGCATCTGACAATGAGCTTATGGCAGATCAGTTCTTCCAGAATGACTTTGTGAAGAGTGAATACACAGTGAACAGCTCAAGCCTGCCGGCAAGCATCAGGAAAGAGAAGATCCAGAGGCTTGGGCTTCCGAACTCTGCAAAAGTGAAGCTTGTACCGATTCCGCCGAATCCTATCCCAACGTTGCCGAGCGCCAGGAGCACGGATGACAGTGATACGATCATTGGCTTATCCGTAAGAGCGATCAGGCAAGTTGCAATCAGTGCTGTCATTATGTACAGTCCTGAGAATCCTGCAATTGAGAGTGCTGTTGATTCGGAGATCGTGTCATCTCCGATCTTTATATTCGTGACAGCCTTCGGATGCAGGCGCTGCTTCATTGCATTATTGCCTATCTTCAGAAGCGCAGCTATCCTGATTACCTTTATGCCACCGCCAGCAGATCCTGCACAGCCTCCGACGAAATAGAGCAGGAATAGGAGAAACTGTGAGAACACAGGCCACGTCCCATAGTCTGCATTAGTGAACCCAGTGGTTGTTATGAATGAGATTGTCTCAAAAAAACCATAGCGTATTGACTCCGAGAGACTGCATATTCCCTTTATGAAGAGGTTTGCCGCAATCATCAGTGATACGGCAAGTATTATGCCTGAATACACACGGAATTCACCATCCTTCAGAGCTCTTCTGTATTTTCCCTTGATCACCTTGAAGTAGAGTGCGAAGTTAGTTCCGGCAAGGAACATGAATATTATGCATACCCATTCAACATATGCACTGTCATAGCCTGCAATCGATGCATTCAGCGGGGCATAGCCTGCTGCTCCCATTGTGCCGAATGTGACAGTCACTGCATCGAATAATGATAGCCCTCCGAATAGCAGCAGCACAGTCTGCACGGCTGATAGCGTGAAGTATATTCCCCATAGATAAAGCGCTGTGTATCTGATCTGCGGTGTGAGCTTGTCTTTTGTAGGACCTACGGATTCAGCTCCGACAAGGGCTGCGCCTCGCACTCCGAATGCCGGGAGTATCGCAATGAAGAGGACTACGATTCCCATTCCGCCGAGCCAGTTTGTCATTCCTCTCCAGAAGAGCATGGACCTGTCGGCTGCCTCGATATCGACCATTGCTGTTGCTCCGGTTGTGGTGAAGCCTGACATTATCTCGAAGAAAGATAATGAGAATGTTGGCATTGTCTTTGATATGTAGAGAGGGAGAGCTCCGAATAATGATATCAGGACCCATGTGAGCGTTACGAAAAGATAGCTTGATTTTGCGCTTATCTCTATCTCGGGCGTCCTGTTTGTTGATATCAGGCCTATAAGGGAGAAGATAAGCATGATTCCGATTGTTGCTGCGAATGAGCGTGCAGAGATCATTTCCCCATAGTGCAGGGCAATGAATGCCGGCAGCAGCATAAGAGCTGCGACGAATATGATTATGAATGATAGGAGCCTGATTGTTGATCTGAAGTTCAAGAGAATAGCTCCTGTATGAATCCATAATCCTCATGGGCTGCAGCTACAAGGAGTGTGTCCCCTTCGGTGAATGTGTAAAGCCCTCCTGGGATGAAGTTCTCATTGCTTCCTCTCTTCACTCCTGCTATTATGCATTTGCCCTTGAAGTTCACATCCTTCAGCTGCTTTCCGAGTTCCTTGAATGATGACGAGAGAACATATTCATACACTTCAAGGTCGCCGCTGAATATCGAATGGAGCGTCCTGACACCATCCCCCCTGAGGAATTTCATCAGTGTGTCTACAGTGGCCTCTGTTGTGCTTATCGCAGCATCTATATCCATGTGCTTTGCAAATTCAATGTAATTCGTATTTGTCCTGATCAGCGCAATGGAGTGCTTTGCTCCAAGCCTTTTGGCATAGGATGCTGTGATGATGTTCAGCTCATCGTTCTCAGTCGTTGAGATCAGCAGGTCTGCCTTGTTTATCTTCTCCTCTTCCCATAGCTCCTCATCTGTTATGGAGCCATTGAGGACAAGGATCTGAGGGAAGTC
>CAKQTF010000039.1 GCA_934276695.1 uncultured Spirochaetales bacterium | reverse complement strand
GTAACCAATATCATTGAAAAGAGAGAATTTCTGTTTGTTTTCTGCATTCCGGTCTTCTTGCCACAGTGAGCTCTCATTAAGCCTGATGAAGAAAGTCGGATCTATTCCTGCAATTTCCTCTGCAAAGATTGACTGCAGGATCTTCACTCTTTCTTTCTGTCTCTGAAGCCTTTTTCTGGCATTCCTCTGAAGCCTTCTGCTTTCTGCAGTCTGAGCCTCATCAAACAGGTGGGATCCCCACATATCCTTGTTCTTTGCTTTAAGCAGATTATAATTTCTGTCTGTTACTGCATATCCTACAGAATTTGTCCCGCAATCCAGTCCAATGTAATATGGAATATCCTTTAAATTCATCTTGACTCAACCCCTCTATGGAAATATTATAAACCTGTTACACAGCATGTCCAAATAAAAACATGTTCAAAATGCCCTGTGTAAGGGTTCTGCCATCCATTTAGTGGATGGTTTTTTTGTTATTAGGTATATAGCCTTAAATCTCTGATAACAAAACAAATTCCATGATTTTTTTCATCTGAATGAAAAAGGCCCTCGGATAACCGAGAGCCTCATAAGGATTTTTTTCCTCTTATACAACAGCAGCAAGCAGGCTAGGCACTACAGACAGGAGTACACCAGCTGCAACTGCAGATCCGATTACTCCGGATACGTTCGGTCCCATTGCATGCATCAGTAGGAAGTTCTGAGGATCCTCTTCCTGACCAACCTTGCTGGCAACTCTTGCTGCCATAGGAACAGCAGATACGCCAGCAGCTCCGATGAGCGGGTTGATAGGAGTCTTAGAGCACTTATTCATAAGCTTAGCAAGAAGCACTCCGCCTGCAGTTCCGACTCCGAATGCGACCATTCCGAGAAGGAGAATGCCGAGTGTCTCGAGGTTGAGGAACCTGTCTGCAGCCATCTTTGAGCCTACGGAGAGGCCAAGCATGATTGTGACAATGTTCATCAGTGCATTTGACATAGTATCTGAAAGACGTGTGATGCATCCGCATTCCTTTGCAAGGTTACCGAACATCAGAGCACCGATCAGAGGGCATGCAGAAGGAAGAAGCAGTGCGCAGAGTGAGATTACAAGAACAGGGAAGATGATCTTCTCTGTCTTTGATACAGGTCTGAGCTGCTGCATCTTTATCAGTCTCTCTTCCTTTGTTGTGAGAGCCTTCATGATAGGTGGCTGGATGATTGGCACAAGAGCCATGTATGAATAAGCTGCGACTGCGATTGAGCCAAGGTACTCAGGCGCAAGACGGCTTGTCACATATATAGCTGTAGGGCCATCAGCACCGCCTATGATTCCGATTGAAGCAGCTACATTAAGATTGAAGTTGATGCCTGGGATGAAAGACAGCAGGAGTGCTCCGATGAGTGCTGTGAAGATTCCGAGCTGTGCTGCTGCACCGAGGAGAAGTGTCTTCGGGTTTGCAATCAGCGGTCCGAAATCTGTCATTGCACCTACACCCATGAAGATGAGGATAGGGAACAGTCCAGACTCAATGCCTGCATCATACAGGATCTTGATGAATCCAGCGTCTCCGCTAGATGGATCTACGCTTGCGATGTATGCGAAAGGAATATTCGAAAGAATACAGCCCATTGCAATTGGAATCAGCAGCAGTGGCTCGAATCCCTTCTTGATTGCAAGATACAGGAGAAGGAATCCGACAAGGATCATTATTATATTCTTCCAGCCATCTGGTCCAGCAAAGCCGACAAGGCCTGTTGTCGACCAGAGGGAAGCAAGTCCGCTAGTAATTGCGCTCATTGAATACTCCTTAAGCAATAACCATCAGGACATCGCCAGCCTGGAGCTGATCACCCTGATTCACATTGATCGAAGCTATAGTGCCATCGCATGGAGCATAGATTTCATTCTCCATCTTCATGGCTTCCATAACCATAAGAACATCATTCTTCTTGACAGCCTGTCCCTGCTTTACATTAAAGCGGAGCACGAGACCTGGCATTGGTGCAAGAATCTGCTCGCCGCCAGCCTTCGGTGCTGCTGCAGGAGCTGCTGTCTCAGCCTTAGGAGCTGCAGGAGCTGCTACGACTGTGCCTCCGATTGTGATGAGGCTATCGCCAGCCTGGAGCTGCTGTCCCTGGGAAACTGCGATTGAAGTGATCTTTCCATCACATGGAGCATAGATCTCATTCTCCATCTTCATAGCTTCCATGACCATGATCACGTCGTTCTTCTTGACTGTGTCACCGACCTTGACATTGATGCGGAGCACAAGACCCGGCATTGGTGCCTTGACGTCCTCAGATCCTGTCACAACAGCTGCTGCAGGAGCTGCAGATGCAGCCTTGAGCCCATTTACGATGCTGAGTGGGTACTCAACGCCGTTGACAACAGCCTTATCTCCATTGAGCTTGACGCCATAAGCTGTTCCATTGACTGTTACAGTATATTCGCCGTTCTTATCAGCAGAAGATGCAGCCTTCTTCTCTGTCATCTGGCTCTTAAGCCTTACACCATTGACCTTAGCCTTTCCTGTGAGGTAGAGGATTCCCTTTTCCTTACATGCTCCAGCAATGAAGATGTTCTCATCTGTCTCTGGAAGACCTGCGTCAGCAAGCATCTTCTTTGCTGCCTTGATTCCCTTATTTGGATCCTTATCGTTGATGTCTACGACCTTTTCTGTTGTAGGCTGGAGCTTGAGAGCCTCAGATGCGAGCTTGACAACTTCTGGGTCCGGAGCAACAGGAGTCTTTCCGAAGTAGCCGAGAACCATCTTTCCATAGCCTTCAGCGAATTTCTTCCATGGTCCGAACATGACATTGTTGAATGCCTGCTGGAAATAGAACTGTGATACAGGTGTTACGGAAGTTCCGAAGCCACCCTTAGCAACAGTCTCGCCCATAGCTTCTACGATCAGAGGATATTTATCCATCAGGCCATTGTCTCTGAGCATCTGTGTATTTGCTGTAAGAGCACCGCCTGGGAGTGGGAAGAACGGGATGTTCGGATTGACTTTCTCTGCCTCTGGTGGAACGAAGTAGTCTGCCATGCACTGCTCGAACACGTGCTCTGCATCCTGGATCTTCTTGATATCGACACCGAGATCATAGTCTGTGCCGCGCAGTGCGTGCCACATTGTTATGATGTCCGGCTGGCATGTTCCGCCTGATACTGGAGACATTGAGAGGTCAAGCTGGTTAGCACCGGCTTCAAGAGCTGCGAGGTACTGTGCGATTGATACGCCAGCTGTCTCATGGGAGTGGAATACGATTGTCTTCTCATTTCCGATAAGCTTTCTTGCTCTCTTCACGGTCTCATAGACTGTTGAAGGAGTGGATGTGCCTGAAGCATCCTTGAAGCAGAGTGAATCGAATGGGATCCCTGCATCCAGGATCTCCTTGAGGATCCTTTCATAGAAGTCTGGGTTATGTGCGCCTGTGACTCCCTCTGGAAGGCTCATCATTGTGACAGTCACCTCATGCTTCAGTCCTGCTTCTACGATTGCCTTTCCTGAATCGATGAGGTTGTTGACATCATTCAGTGCATCGAAGTTTCTGATAGTTGTCATGCCATGCTTCTTGAAGAGCTGTGCATGGAGCTTGATCATGTCTCTTGGCTGGGAATCAAGGCCTACAACATTGACGCCTCTTGCAAGTGTCTGCAGATTCGCATCAGGTCCTGCGACTTCCCTGAATGTATCCATCATCTTGAAGGCATCTTCGTTTGTATAGAAGTAAAGAGCCTGGAAACGTGCACCGCCACCTGCTTCGAAATGTGTTATTCCTGCCTTTCTTGCTGCTTCAACAGCTGGCATGAAGTCCTTTGTGAAAACCCTAGCACCGAAAACAGACTGGAATCCATCGCGGAATGCTGTACACATGAAGTTAACTTTTTTCTTACTCATTTCCTATAACCTCTTTACTTGCTTGATTTGTCCCAAGCGGCTGCGATTGCGGCAGCTGTCATTGCATCGTCTGCAGCGGATGAATGGCTTGCTGTTTTTGCTTCTGCACTTCTCTTTGTCTCAGGCGTGCTTGGCTTTATCCTGCTGATAATCTTACTCATAAGCTTTGTCGCATATATGAGAATGATCAGGAAGACGAAGACAGTGCACATTCCTAATAACATTAATACCCCGCCGTCTTTGATCTGCTGTATAAGCTGATCCTTAGGCAGGTTTACCAGTAATGCTAACATTATCAAACTCCTATCAGATATTAAGCTTTCAGTTTCTACTATAACAGAAAGGCAAAACAGGATTCAATAATCGCAAATAGGTTAGTTTTTATTTTTTTATCGATATGAAGGCATTAATGCAATTGCTTTGCCATATAAGGTTTACACAATTCTGGCTATGGTTTACAAAAAAAGCTTAATCTGTGTTATCCTTAGACTGTAGGAGAGGTAGTAATGGCTGGTGAGAATCAGATGGATGAATATGAGGCTCAGAGCGCAAGGATCAGGGCCAGGATGGATAGGATCGGCCGCAAGATAATGATCATGAGCGGCAAGGGCGGAGTCGGCAAGACTACCGTCACAGTCAATCTTGCTAATGAGCTTGCTGATATGGGATGCAGGGTCGGTGTGCTTGATGTAGATCTCCATGGACCGAATGTTGCTAAGATGTTCGGGGCAGAAGGAATGGAGCTCTCAAGCCCTGATGGCATCACAATGTACCCTGTCGAAGTCAGGAATGGTCTTAAGGTCATGTCTCTTTCATTCGCACTGGAAGATCCTGAAGCTCCTGTGATCTGGCGCGGATCCATGAAGAACAGTGCTATAAGGCAGTTCCTCGGTGATACGGAGTGGGGCGACCTTGATTATCTTCTTATAGATACTCCTCCTGGAACAGGTGATGAGCAGCTGACTGTTGTGCAGTCAATTCCTGAGCTTACAGGAGCGGTAATAGTCACAACACCGCAGGCTGTGGCTGTGCTGGACTCAAAGCGCAGCGTGACATTCGCCCGTAAGTGCGGCATGGCAATAATAGGCGTCATTGAGAATATGTCAGGTCTCAGATGTCCTGAGTGCGGCAATGAGATATACATTTTCGGAAAGGATGGCGGAAAGAACATGTGCAGTGAGATGCATGTCCCATTCCTCGGTGCTATCCCTATGGAGGTTGATCTGTGCTCTGCAGAGGATGCGGGAAGAGACTGGTCCCAGGAGCAGGGCGTCCATCCGTCGCGTGATGCATTCAGGGCTATTGCAGATGCCATAAACAATGGCACTGCATGCTCGACAAGCAGGGATACATCGTTTCTTGGAACACCGGGCTGTGCGCCGTCAGCGTGTGCAGCATGCACATCAAACTGCCCTTCGAGGAAGAAATAGAGGAGCCAGCTTCTCATCTGCCTCTGAAAGGAAAGGAGCCTAATAATGAACCGCAGAATCATCGCAGTGCTTGCTGCAGCCGCATTGATCCTTCTCTCGTCGTGCCAGAGCATAATGAATGATGCTGGCACCAAGCCTTATGTCAGTGTCTCCGGCATCGGGGAAGTCAGGGCAGAGGCTGATCAGGCCTCATTCACAATACAGGCAGAGGCCGTAAGGGATACAGGAGAAGATGCCAGATCTGATGCAAGCCTCCTTATAAATAAGGCAATAGGGATCCTTACAGAGGAGTTCGGTGTCGAGCGTGAGGACCTGAAGACCGGATACATCTCGATAAGCCCATATTATGAATGGGTGGATGGAAACAGGGTGATCAAGGGGCAGTGCGCAAGCGAGAGCGTCAATGTCGAGCTTGATGACATAAGCATTGCCGGAACTGTATTTGAGCGCCTTTCCTCTGTGAATGGGCTCTCAATCTCATCTATATCGCTTGATAAGCATGATAAGGCAGAGATGATAGAAAAGGCCAGGGCGGAGGCTGTGCTTGATGCAAGAGCAAAGGCAGAGGCATATGCTGCAGCGCTTGGAATGAATGTAGGCAGCGTAATATCCATATCTGATGATGCTGGGTCCTACTCAGTCTCTGCTCCGAGATATGCCAATGCGATAATGGCAAAGGCTGAGGCAGCAGATAGCAGCTCAGCCACAGTGTATTATGCAGGAGATGTCGTAGTAAGGGACAGTGTCTCTGCTGTGTTCTCTTTGGAGCACTGAGCCCATTACCTCAGAACGTTCACTATATAGTCGTTGAGTGAGTCGCCTTCATAGAGCAGCTTGTATAGGGACTGGACAAGCGGAAAGTCCTCAGCTACATGCTGCTCTCTTGTGAATTCGCCGATGAGCTTTATTGTCCTCTGGCCTTCAATGACTGTTGCTGTGTTCTTCTCACTGTCGAATGTGAATCCCTTTCCGATCAGCATACCGAATGTCCTGTTCCTGGAGAGGTCATTCAGTGCAGTGAGCCCAAGATCCCCGATGCCGCAGTATCTGAAGATCGTCTCACTGTCGCATCCGTACATCTTCAGCAGCTCCCTCATCTCATTGACAGCTTTTGTGTAGATCAGGAAATCGACATTCGGGCTATTGTATTTGCCTGATACAAGGCCGATTGCGATTGCATACATATTCTTCAGGATTGAGAGAAGCTCAACAGCCCTTACGTCGCTGGAGTAGTCAAGAGTGAAGCCTGTGTTAGGCAGTACCTCATCCCTGAAGAAGCAGAAATCAGACTTTTCTCCTCCGAATGTGAAGGCTGTCGGGAAACCGTTTATCGTCTCAATGGCAAATGATGGGCCCTTCATGCTTGCTGTCCTCTTGAACGGGATGTCCTCGGTTATGAATGCGCCTTCATCGCTCATTCCCTTTGCCAGGTTTATCACAAGCGGATCCTTTCCTGCATTGCCTCTTATTCTCTCTGAGAACGGGACGATGACCTTTGAAGGCAGGACAAGCATGATGATGTCAGCGGTGCTGAATATGCTGTCGTCGCCTGTTGCGCTTACACGCGAGCTCAGAAACCGGGATGGGAAGTACTTCAGGTTCTGATGGTTCTCATTTATATCCTTCTCAACATCCTTCTCTATTGTATGGAGGACTACGTTATTATCCTGATTCCACGATAAGCGCTCTGCGATTGCTGTGCCGAATACGCCGGCACCTGCTACAACTATATTATTCAATTCCTATCTACTACCTTTTTCAGAATGTATAGCCTGGATGAGAAGTCCGGCAGATTCCTCATCCCATCCCGTGCTCCTGTTCCGGAGATCTGGTCGACAAGCGATATGCCAGCCCATTTCAGGCTATCACCTGAGATGTTATAGCATTCCGGCTCCTGAGGAAAGAGTGCCTCCTCAACTTCGCTCTGATAATGGTCTCTTGCGAAGAACTGGTAGTCATATTCCTCATTTGCGTCTTCTATCCTGAGTTTCTCAGCTGTTGTATTCAGCTTCCTAAGCGTCTGGAGATACAGCACAATGATTGTCGATGAATCACTGTTCGATACAGTCCATACAGTCCTGTTCCCGCTCTCAGCGGCCCGGAATCTGCCAAGCTGCAGAAGCGGCCTGTATGCTTTGTAGAACTCGATCTGCATCCTCACTCTTGTCTCTGCATCCATTTCCATCCTGTCTGTATCTGCTGAGTATCCTATCACGCCGAAGGCTGATGCATTGAATCTTGTCTCCTCATCAATGATCCTGCCGCTCATAGGATCAGGGGACCCGGCTACAGTCTCTCCGATGGCAGAGAGAGGGTAAAGCCTCAGTGTGCCCTCGATCGTCCTGAGCCTGGAGATCGGATCTGTTGCCGCGCCGGATGATATTGATGATGCGAATGCCAGCATTCCGAGGTCGAATCTTGTGCTTCCTGAAGCTTCGATGTAAAGCTGTGGGTTCTTCTTTGCGACTGAGTCAAGCACCCTGTAGAATCCAAGGATGTATCTGTGCTGGAATGTTCCGTATTCATCTGTCTTCATATGTGAGAATGGATCTGAGTACAGGCGGTTCAGATCCCAGCGCAGATAATCGATCTTCGTGATGTCTATAAGCCTGTTGAGTGTTCCGATAAGCCAGTCCTGCACATCGCATCTTGTAAGATCAAGAAGCTGCTCATTGCGCCCGCAGGCATTCCCCTCAGGACTCCGTCCTATTACCCAGTCCGGATGCAGCCTGCATAGCTCG
>CAKQTF010000038.1 GCA_934276695.1 uncultured Spirochaetales bacterium | reverse complement strand
CTGCATAGCAGTGTTACTTAGCTATACCGCGCCCTTAGCTCAATTGGATAGAGCGTCGGACTTCGAATCCGCAGGTTGCAAGTTCGAGTCTTGTAGAGCGCAGTTTTAAATTTCTTGGGCCGCTAGCTCAGCTGGTAGAGCAACAGACTCTTAATCTGTGGGTCAAAGGTTCGAAGCCTTTGCGGCTCATTTTATCTCTTTTGCGAGAGTGGTGAAATTGGTATACACGCTAGTCTTAGGAACTAGTACTTCGGTGTGCGGGTTCGAGTCCCGCCTCTCGCAGACCCTGTTTTCCAAAACGGATTTTATTGATGTGTTATCTGATGGATCCTTTTCCATTCACTGCCATCGTAATCCTTTTCCTCTTCACAGTATCCATACCGGATCAGAGCCGTTGCATTACGCCATCGCACGGTTTTATTGATAAAGGCAGAAACGAAAGCATCCTCGGTGATCCCGCAGTCCCTATAGCTATTTGCAAACCAGCTTCTCAGATTATGCTCGGAGAATCTGCGGTCCTCTATGCAGTCCTCATATTCTATTGTAGCACCAGGCAATTCCTTATCAATGAAATCTGAAAGCTCCAGTCTTCCCCATGATGCCAATGGACTGCCATAAATGATTCTCTCAGCGTCCAGGAGATGTGACTGCATAATCTTATCTTCAGCAAAATCCGACAGCCTGCTTGAGAGCGATGGGATAGCCTCTATCAGGGAGATCTGTCCTTCAGGCTCTAACCATCGCTTCAGCTCTCCTGCAATCGGAGCTGACTCATTCAGATAAGAAAGGCAGTTACGCCCTGAGATGACTCTGAACCTTGTCCCCTCCTCCAGCCTGCTGAAGACATCAATAGCCGAGCATACATATAACTGTGGTTTTGACAGAGAATCAAGCTCTGATACAAAATGCTCTATTATGCTTCTCTGCTCTTCATTCACAACCTGAACAGCAGATAATCCCTCAGGATTCCTCTTCATAAGAGGCCAGAGCATCAAGCCATGAGATGCATTTAGCACGAGGATATTGCTATGGCGCTCTACAGCAATGCCTTCATACAGCCTGCTGACAGATGATAGCAGCGCCGATGCTCTGCCTGAGATTGCACGGTCAATCCACCGAGACCTATCTCTATCGTCAGGCGAGAATGTCAGGATCTCCCTGTAGGAATCATCGCTTACGGCTTCAAGCTGCGATTCGCGCCGCATCAGCACATCATCTTTTATCTCGCTTTCATATCCCATGGATGTCGGCCTATAATAGACCTTACCCTGCAATCCTGATGGAAGATACTGCTGGGCAACCCAGTGGTCCCGGTAACTGTGAGGATAGAGATACCCCTCTCCATGGCCGAATCCCTCCTTGTCACGGCTGGCATCCCTGAGATGGTTCGGAACCTCTCCATCCTTCTCCTTCTCAACATCGGAAAGAGCATCAAAGAATCCTATCGCACTATTGCTCTTAGGGCAGGTTGCAAGGTACAGCGCAGCATGTGTGAGATGGAATCTGCCTTCAGGGAGACCAATCCTGTCAAAAGCAGATGCATCTGCTTCAACGATAGATACAGCATCTGGAGCAGCAAGGCCTATATCCTCTGCAGCTGATATCAGCATCCGCCTGAAAATGAAGCGTGGGTCCTCCCCTGCACTTACCATCCTTGCGAGCCAGTAGAGGGATGCATCAGGATCTGATCCCCTTATTGATTTTATGAATGCAGAGATGACATCAAAATGATAGTCGCCTTCCTTGTCATACAGTACCGCCTTTTTCTGGATCGACTCTTCTGCAGTTTCCCTTGATATATAGATAACAGTGCCATCAGGAGGAGGAAAAGAATCCGGCGTGGTCTCAACTGCGAGCTCCAGCGCATTAAGAAGAGTCCGTGCATCACCTGATGAGACATCTATGAGATGCTCAAGAGCTCCAGGCTCAAACTCTATCCTGTATCTTCCGTAACCTCTTTCCTTATCTGATATTGCCTGTTCTGCTATCTCTCGCAGATTCTCATCCGTAAGGCTCTTGAGCTGGAATATCCTTGATCTTGAAACAAGCGCCGCATTGACCTCAAAGAAAGGATTCTCGGTAGTTGCTCCGATAAGTATAAGCGTACCATTCTCAACCCATGGAAGAAGCGCATCCTGCTGGCTCTTGTTCCATCTATGCACCTCATCTATGAAAAGGATTGTCCTCATCCCGAAGTGATCACGCCTCTCCCTTGCGGCTGCAATCTCATCCCTGAGCTCCTTCACCCCTGAAAGCACTGCATTCAGTGTGGAGAAATGGCTTTTTGTCGTATTTGCAATTACGCGTGCGAGAGTCGTCTTTCCTGTCCCGGGAGGTCCATAGAATATGACCGAAGAAAGCTGATCTGCCTGGATTGCCCTCCGTAAGAGCCGCCCCTTGCCAAGAATGTGCTCCTGACCTATATACTCATCAAGAGTTCTAGGGCGCATGCGGAAAGCCAGAGGCTCATTCTTATTTGGGGCAGAAGAAAAAAGATCAGACATCACTCCTCCAGAAAACACTGTATACAGAGTCCTTTTCCGAATCAAGCCTCTGATTCTTTATAAGCCTTTCGTATCCCGAAAGCCGTAGGAAATATGCATCGACATACTGCTGTGACAGTGCAGCGGCATCCACTGGCTCAGGAATAGGCAAACTCAGTGAAAACCCTACTTCTTCAAGCCTGTCATATGCCTTCTTCACAGAACTGAATGCACTGTATGAGAGCCCAAACGCATCAGCAAGGGCAGAAGAGCCTTCAAGGAATGCAGAAAGACAGCTTACAAAGTCATCCCTATGCTCAGCTCTGACCATATCGACAAGAGCTGTATCAGATGAAATAACAGAAGAGGCTCTGGCTTTCATGCTATCTGCATATGAGACAAAAAGTGAATCAAGCACTTCATTAGCATCACCTAGCACGCTGATCACAGATGCTGCATATGCATCTTTAATAGGCTCATATAAGGGAACATATTCACTGTATATGCGATATGAATCAGGAAGAAAAGAAGACACTGCATCCTCATCCATGGCACTGCTTGCGGACTCATCAGAAATATCCTCAGAAAGCATGGAGAGCGCAGCCTCTGCCCTATCAGCCAGGTCTACAGCATCCACAGATGAGACCGGTCTAGATGATGCACATCCGGAAATGACAAAAGCAGCAATGGATATAATTAAAAAATGCCTTAACACATCCTGAGTTTATATCTTCACTGTGATTAAGGCAATCAATGGCTTTATTTCTGCTCTGGATCATGCATCCATAGTCCATGGAGATTGCAGTAGGCATATACTCTGCTGATTCTTCCATCTGTGATGCAGAATGAAGCAGAAGGCTCTTCTCCTGGCTTAAGGTACTTTATCGTGATATCCCCATCAGACTTCTCCGCCGCAATCCATTCTATATAATGCCCATCAAGCATCGGATGAACTGCTGATCCTACCTGGACTGACACCTTTCCATCTGCAATGGTTACACATGGGATGTGCTTTTCGCGAGAAGCTTCGGCAAAACCAGGGATAAGCTCTTCCATACTCTCACCGCAGCAGGAGATACGGCTAGCATCCCCTTCCATAAGATAAATGATATTACCGCATTTACTGCATCTGAAAAACTTACCATTCATAATCACGTTTCTCCTTTGCTACATAATAATAAGAAGAAAGCATACAGTCAAAAAATCCTACAGGATAACAACCAATGCAGGTATGATTATAAGCGATAAGAGAAGCGAGACTGTATTCACAAATGCACTCAGGGCGGTATCTCCACCGAGAATCGCTGTATTAGCTGCTGATGCGCTACCGATCGGAGCCCAGACTATTATCATGCCAGCTATGCGTGCTTCCTCGGGCAGGAAAGCAAGGCGGGATATGATAAGCATGAGAACTGATGCCACTGCCAGCCGTATAAGAAGCATCAGGAGCGTCATCCTAAGATACCGCTTATCGAAATGGAGCTCAAGCATTGCACCGATCATGAACATAGCAACAGGCCCATTAGCCTTCCCGATTTCAGTGCATATAGTAAAAACAGGGGAAGGAAGATGAAGATTCATCATCGAAAGCAGAAGCATAACCAGATAGCAGTCGAATGCAGGGGCAGAGAAAAGCCTTTTCAGCATATATGAAATCCTATGACTACCTGTTTCTGTGCCATTCCCTGAAACCATTTCCGCAATCGGGCAGTTAAGGCCAAGAAGCATGACAGAATTGCCAGCATCAAAAACTGATGTGGCTACTATGCCGACTGGGCCAAAGAAAGAAGAGACAAAAGGCAATGCGAAGTTACCGATATTATATGCATTGCCGGAGACCATATAATAAATCCTATCATCAGGCTCCTTACCGGCTGAGACAGCAAAGCCTGCAGCAAGGATCAGAAGGTTTCCGAGGATTCCAAAAGCAAAAAGAATAAGAATGGAATAATCCATGCGGAAAGCTGAAAAGCTCGCAACAATCGATGCAGGCAGCAGAAGCTTCATGCTCAGCACTGCCAGCTGCACGCCGAATTCCTTTTCAATAACACCAAAATACCGGAAAAGATACCCTGCCAGAACAAGAAGAAGATAAGCAAACGCCTTGACGAAAATCGCACTCATTTATAAAAGCCTGATAAGCTGTATCTTAGCATACCAAGCATATGCTTGTTCAACATGGACAGAGCTGATTGTCATGCAACAAGCGATCTGAGTGCCTGGCATATTGCCTTCTCCTTATTCCGGACTGAAGCAGATGAAAGCCTCAGCTCCTTCGCCAATGCACTGACGGTCTTCTTCTCATATCCCATGATGCCAAACAGAGAGCATATTATGTAACGCTCATCAGCTGTGAAGCCATATGAAATCTCATTGTATACATCCTCCAGAATAATCTGCTGGTCAAATGGAATGAGATCATATGGCTCTATTGAGTACTGATTGTCTGAATCGTCTGTATATGGGCGGTCAAGGGAGCATACAAACTGCATTTCCCTGATCTCCGAGATCTCCTTAAGCTCCTTACAAGAGAACCCGGTTTCAGCCATAAGATCAGCATCAGTCGGATGAAGATCACCATCCAATGCAAAATGAGCCAAAGCCCTGTTCAGCTTTGCCACCTTCTCAGTCTTGCCTTTCGGCTGCTTTATCAGGCGGTAATTATCATTCAGATACTTACGGACTGCAATCCTCATCGCATACTGTGAATACTGGATAAAGCTGCCTCTGCCGATTTCGTAAGTCTCCAGCGCCTTCAGGACTGCAATGCGTGCTTCCTGAGCAAAGTCCTCGTAATACCCTTCCCCATCGGAAAGCCTGCTGCTGTAGTATAAGGCAATATGTGCAGTGACTCCTTCCATTGCAGAGATCAGCTTATCAATAGCCTTCCGGCTGCCGCATTTGGCTTCTGATAATAAACTATCATCAATATGACTATAAGAAAACATGGCTTCGCCTCCTATGACAAAGCCATGATACATACAGATACGGACAAATAATGTCCGTTTTATTCCGCATTTACAGAAACTTCAGAAGACCACACATTCCCATCGGAATCTGAAACTGTGACAGTGAACGTATAGCTTCCTGCAGCCTTCACAGCAAATGTGAATCCTTTCAGATCAAGACTGCTTCCTGCTCTGGAAACCGGAATATAAGCATGATTTCTCAGGATTACTGCATCGTCACTATCAGACGAAAGCGTTACCGTAACGCCTTTAAGATCCTCTGTACCTTTATTTGCAAGAGAGAATCCAAGCTCAACCTGCGTATTCAGAGGAATTGAATCCAGCGGGTAAAACCTTGAATCAAGATCAGTAATCTCAGCCTTCTTCCATAGAGCATGGAACACAGTCCCTTTACCATCCACCTGATACTCATTCTCTTCTGCCGGGATATAATCGCCACTGCTATCAGACCATCCGGCAAATATGTAAGAACCATCATCTGAGGCCAGTACAGGCACATCCACAGTCTGGCCGTCTTCTGTTCCATCTATTATCTTGCTGAATCCAGTAACGGAATCAGAGAATTCAATGCCATCTGCAAATATGGCATAAAGCGTCTGATCTGTGATCGGCATTGAAATCGATGAACCTGGATCATACGTGACTGAATCAGGGGTTATACCCCATCCTCTGAATATTCCATTGCCATATGAATCAATAGATGGAAGCTCGATTGTGCTGCCAGGTTCCATGCTTATTGTCTTCGTCCATGACATTCTGCGACCGCCATAAGAGGAAACGCAGTTAAGTGTAAGCACAGGCTTATAGTACAGGCTATTATCATATAGCCACTTTATCTCATCCATATCACTGCCAGATGATATAATAGATGAAAGAAGCTCTGAAGTCTGAGTCTCTGAAATGCCATAGGATGAAAGCTCATAAAGCTTGCCATAAGCCTCGTTTGCCTTGCTTGCATTTCTTGCATTGAGTGCTTTCTCCAGGCTTTTCTTAGCCTTTTTTGTCTCTTTCTCTATCTGGCTCTTCATTGAATCATAGTATCCAATAGCCTTTCCTGGATCGGAAAGCGATTCGGAAAACTGCCGGTACATCGAGGCCGAATCAGCAGCGAACAGAGAATAGGAGACAATCAGTGCAGCTGCTGCAATTGCAATAACTCTCTTTTTCATAAAACTCTCCTTATGATCATAGGCTAATCCCTGTTTTTATCGATTAGGAAAAGATAACATGGAGTTTATCTGTCGTTCAGGTGAATATTGGATGCCAGCACGATTCTTTGGCTAAAGTCCCTATGTACAAACGATGCTGAAACGATTATATTTATACAGTTAATGCTAACACCAATACAGAATTAATTATAAAGGAAGGTCATTATGGTAGTTGAGAAGAGTGTAAAGGAACTGGAGAATTCCCAGGCTGCACTTACCATCACAGTTGACGCTGCATCTATTGAGAAAGCTTATCAGGATAAGCTGAAGAAGTATTCTGCTAATCTGCAGATTGATGGATTCAGAAAGGGAAAGGTACCAGCTTCTATCGTTGAGAGAAAATACGGAGAGGCAATCAGAGAGGAATCAACATTTGAGTTCATGGAGAATTCCCTTCAGGATGCATTGAAGGATCTTGATGAGGACAAGAAGCCTCTGCCTTATTCCACTCCTGTACTTCAGGATGAAGAAAGCCTTCTTCCTTTCAAGAAGGATAGTGATATTACATTCACAGTCCACTATGATGTGATGCCAAAATTCGAACTTCCTGCATACACTGGCCTTACAGTTGAGGTGAAGACATCCACAGTCTCTGATGCAGATGTAGACAAGGAGATTGAAAAGCTCAGAGAGCAGAACAGCCTTATCATCGCAAAGGATGGAAAAGCTGAGAATGGCGATATTGCAACAATTGACTATGCAGAGCTGAATGAAGATGGATCAGTGACTGAAAACACTGAAAAGAAGGATTTCACATTCACAATCGGCTCCGGCTACAATCTTTATAAGCTTGACGATGATGTGATCGGAATGGAGAAGGACCAGGAGAAGACAGTTGAGAAGGACATTGACGGAAAGCATGTAAGATTAACTGTTAAGCTTACTGGCCTGAAGAGCAGAGAGCTTCCAGCTGTCGATGACGAATTCGCACAGGATGTGAAGGATGAATACAAGACAGTTGATGACATGAAAGCAGGAATCAGATCTGATCTTGAGGCAAAGGCAGATGAAAGCAACAAAAATGCAAAAGCTGATGCTATTATAGAGAAGATTGCATCTGAAGTATCCTTTGCAATCCCTAGCTCCATGGTTGATATCCAGGTTGAGCAGAACTGGAGGAACTTCGTACAGAGCTCTGGTCTTCCAGAAGAGCAGCTGATGGCATTCTTCAAGATGCAGAACCAGTCAAAGGAATCAATAATGCAGGAATGGAGAGCTCCGGCAGAAAAGGATCTCAAAGCTCAGCTTATTCTTGAGGAAATCAAGAAGAAGGAGAATTTCGAGATTGATCAGGCAGAGCTCGATAAGGAATATGAAGAGAAGCTTAGCAATATAAATGATGAGAGCACAAAAGAATACTACAAGAATATGATTAAGGATGAGCTTCAGTTTGCTAAAGTAATTCCTTTCCTTCTTGAGAATAATAGCTTTACTCCTGCAAAAGAAAACTAAGATCATAGGAGCTTCATTTGATTGAACCTAAAATGAATAACCTTGTTCCATATGTTGTGTCACAGACAGGGACAGGTGAACGGCAGTATGACATTTACTCCCGTCTATTGG
>CAKQTF010000037.1 GCA_934276695.1 uncultured Spirochaetales bacterium | reverse complement strand
CCATACATCTTTCTGCCAACTACGCGTCTTGCATACTGCACAGGAATCTTTCTCTGTCCCTGCTCCTCGTATATTACAAGAGCAACAACAAAGAAATACATAATTACAACAATAATAAGGGAAACAGGATTGATAGTACCTGCAGAAACACCCTTAACCATAGAGTACAGAGCGTTTGGTATACGTGCAATAATACCAGCAAAGATCAGAAGAGAGATACCGTTTCCAATACCAAACTGAGTGATCTTCTCTCCAAGCCAGATCTCAAGCATTGTACCAGCTGTGATGCTGATAATCGCAACAGGGATGAATGCTCCTGTTGAAATAGCTAAAGCTCCAGGAATAGAGCTTGCATACATAATTGCTGCAATAGACTGGATGATACAAACAACAATCGTACCATAACGTGTATACTGCTGAATCTTCTTTGAACCCTGAGGATCCTGCGCCAGCTTCTTTAAGGATGGGACAACCAACATCAGCAACTGGATGATAATCTGTACGCTGATGTATGGCATGACTCCCAGCATGAAAATAGAGAAATTAGCGAAAGCTCCACCAGAGAAAAAGTTCAGATAGTCAGTAAAACTGTTAGAGTTGCTTGAATAATAGTTCAAGACAGCCCCAGGATTAATTCCAGGAATTGGAAGGAAAGCTCCGATACGTGTGACACAGAGCAATCCCAAGGTAATAAGAACCTTCTTCCTGATATCCTTCATTCTGAACATTTCTACTAGAGTGTTAGCCATTCTATCTACCTTTTATTATTTTACCTCGCCACCAGCAGCCTTGATTTTCTCAGCAGCAGCAGCACTTGTCTTGACACCTTCGACAATGAACTTCTTAGACACTTCGCCATCAGAAAGGATCTTTGCCTTAGCATCTTTACCCTTGATTACGCCCCTTTCCTTAAGAGTTGCATCAGAAACAACCTCGCCACTTTCAAATACTGCATCAAGAGTTGCGAGAGAGACTGCAATAGTCTCTTCCTTGAATGGGTAGTTAGAGAAACCACGTCTAGCAACACGTCTGTACAGTGGCATCTGTCCGCCCTCAAAACCAGGGCGAACACCACCGCCAGAGCGGCTGTTCTGACCATCATGGCCACGTCCGCAGGCTCTTCCCTTAGAAGAAGCGCCGCGGCCAACAATAGTCTTATTCTTTGTAGCACCAAATGGTTTTACAATCTGTGCCATCGTTAAACCTCCTCAACCTTTACCATATGGCTGATAGTGTTTACCATGCCACGGTTGACTGGATTATCCTCACGAATAACGTAGCTGTTAATCTTACCAAGTCCGAGAGCCTTTACTGTCTTTCTCTGAACTGGAAGCTTTCCAGCAAGTCCCTTCACCAATGTGATCTTTATCTGGTTTGCCATGATTAACTCCACATTTCCTTCAGAGTCTTACCTCTGGATTTTGCGACTGCACCAGCATCGTAGAGGTGCTCAAAAGCATCAAAGGTTGCCTTTACTGTGTTGATTGCATTTCTGGAACCAAGTGACTTTGAAAGGACATCTTTAATACCTGCTGCATCACAAACTAAGCGAACAGCACCGCCTGCAATAACACCAGTACCAGGAACAGCTGGCTTTAAGAGAATTGATGCACTCTTAAAATCGCCGATTATATCATGAGGGATGGTGTTGCCTTTGAGAGGAACTGTGATGACGCTGTTCTTAGCATGCTCTGTTGCTTTTCTGATAGCATCAGTCACGTCATTTGCTTTTCCAAATCCGTAACCGACTCTACCATCACCGTAGCCTACTACAACAAGGGCAGAATAAGAGAATCTTCTACCACCCTTAACTACTTTAGCAACACGGTTCAGCTTTACAAGCTTCTCTACATATCCGTCTTTGACTTCTTTATCTCTTGCCTTTTCCATACTTGCTCCTAGAACTCAACACCGGCTTTTCTAGCGCCGTCAGCGATGCTCTTAACGATACCGTGGTAGATATAACCATTACGATCAAATACTACAGTCTTGATACCCTTCTCTACGAGCTTCTTTCCTACAGCCTCGCCAAGCTTCTCAGCGTCAGCAACAGTGTTTCTGAGGTCCTTGTATTCTGCTTCAACAGTTGAGGCGGAGACAAGAGTATGACCAACAGTATCATCAATAACCTGTACATACATGTGCTGGTTAGATCTGAATACAGTCATTCTTGGTCTCTCGGCAGTACCAGAGATGGACTTTCTTATATGAGCCTTTCTCTTAGCCTGTCTTCTCTGTTTATCAATCATTCTGTTCATAATCTTAAGCCGCCTTATTTCTTACCACCGGACTTACCAACCTTACGGCGGATGTTCTCGGTCTCGTACTTGATGCCCTTACCCTTGTAAGGCTCTGGTCCTCTAAGAGAACGGATTTCAGCGCAAACCTGACCGACCTGTGCCTTATCAATTCCACTTACAGTGATCTTTGACGGGCCATCGGCTGTGATTGTGATTCCTTCAGGGATCATGTACTCGATGATTGTTGAATAACCAAGAGCCAGAACTAGGATCTTGCCCTTAAGCTCTGCCCTATAACCAACACCATTGATAACAAGAGTCTTGGAAAAACCCTTTGTGACTCCCTCTACCATGTTGTTGATCAGCTGGCGATATAATCCGTGATAGCTTTTAACAAGCTTTTCGTCATTTGCTCTTGAGACAACAACCTCATTACCCTTTACCTCAACTGTAATCTCAGGCTTGATCTCCTGAGAAAGAGAGCCTTTTGGTCCCTTAACGGTAACTATGTTGTTTGCTGCACTTACAGTTACTCCTGCTGGAATAGCCACTGGTAATCTTCCGATTCTAGACATATCTCTCTATCTCCTTACCAGATTGTGCAAATAAGCTCGCCACCAACACGTGCTTCCTTGGCCTTCTTGCCTGTGATAACACCTGTAGATGAAGAAACGACGACCACACCAATTCCATTGTAAACAGATGGAATATCCTTATAGCCGCAATATACACGGCGTCCAGGAGTGGAGACACGCTCTATACCATGAATAACTGGGGTCTGATCATCCTCATATTTCAGGAATACTCTGATATATGGAATATCATCCTTTGTTACCTTCTTAAAATTCTTGATGAAACCCTCATTCTTAAGGATCTTGATGATCTGGAGCTTAAGATTAGAAGCGGCTACATCTACCTTCTCATGCTTTGCCTGACTAGCATTTCTGATTTTAGTCAGCATATCTGCAATTGGATCACTAACTGCCATTTCTCTTCTCTCCTACCAGCTTGACTTGGTAACGCCAGGAATCTGACCTTCATTTGCCAGTTTTCTGAAGCAAACTCTGCACATATCAAACTGGCGCATATATCCACGAGGACGACCGCAGATTCTGCAACGATTATACTTTCTTGTTGAGAACTTTGGATCCCTATGACACTTTACAATTAAAGACTTCTTTGCCATTTCTCCCTACTCCTTACTTTGCAAAAGGCATACCAAGAGCCTTGAGAAGAGCATAGCCCTGCTCGTCATTAGCAGCTGATGTGACAATCGCAACATTCAGGCCACTGACCCTCTCGATCTTATCGTAGTCGATTTCAGGGAAAATAATCTGCTCTGTAATACCAAGAGAATAGTTTCCATGGCCATCAAAAGCATTAGGATTCACACCCTTAAAGTCCTTAACACGTGGGAGAGCAATTGAGATAAGGCGCTCAAGGAAATACCACATGTTATCTCCGCGAAGAGTAACCATAGCTCCGATTTCCTGTCCTTCACGAACCTTGAAGTTTGCGATGGACTTTCTTGCCTTAGTCTTTACAACGTGCTGTCCAGTGATCTGCTCAAGTTCCTTAACTGCAGCATCAAGGAGCTTCTTGTTTGTTGTTGCTTCACCAACACCAACAGAGACAGTGATTTTCTCCAGACGAGGAATCTGCATAGGAGTCTTGAAATTGAACTCCTTCTGGAGCTGAGGAACAGCTGTCTCAAGATACTTCTTCTTGAAATTAGGAATGAATTTCTCTTCAGACATTATAGAACCTCACCTGTCTTCTTTGCAAAACGTACTTTCTTTCCGTTCTCAATCTTGTATCCAACCTTTGATACTCCGCCTTTTGAAACGAGAGCAACGTTTGAAACGTGGATTGGAGCCTCAATTTCCATGATGCCGCCCTTATCCTGAGCATTCTTTTTCTTCATGGTCTTCTTGACCATATTAGCACCCTGGACCACGACCCTCTCATTCACTGGGTCGATCTTGACGATCTTACCGGTAAGGCCCTTGTCCTTTCCGGCAATGATCTTGACTGTGTCATCTTTCTTCAGTCTCATGCTAAACTCCTACAACACTTCCGGTGCGAGTGAAACGATCTTCATGTAACCTTCACGTAATTCACGTGCGACTGGTCCAAAAATACGCTTACCGCGTGGGTTATTGTTGGCATCAATGATAACGCAAGCGTTGTCATCGAACCTGATATAGGTACCGTCAGGTCTGCGGTATTCCTTCTTAGTACGAACGACTACAGCCTTCAGAACGTCGCCTTTCTTAATAGCGCCATTCGGAAGAGCGTCCTTTACTGCAACAACAATTATGTCACCGATTCCAGCAACATATCTATGGCTGCCACCGAGAACTTTGATGCACTGCACGCGCTTTGCACCGCTGTTGTCTGCTACATTCAAATAAGTCTGCATCTGTACCATGACATTTCTCCTTAGCGTGCTCTAGCGACGACTTCTTCAAGACGCCAGCACTTATCCTTGCTGAGGTGGCGGCATTCTACAACACGTACTGTATCACCTACGTGAGCATCATTCTTCTCGTCGTGAGCCTTAAGCTTCTTTGTAGAGATAACATACTTCTTGTAAAGCGGGTGAAGGGTTCTGTTAGCAACTTCAACAACAATGGTCTTGTCCATCTTGTCACTTACTACCAGACCTGTCATTCTTTTCTTTCTAGCTTCCATTTCCTATGCCTCTCTTACTTAGATGTCTTATTGAGTCCGATGTCTTCTGCATGGATTCTTGTATTAAGACGAGCGATATCCCTTCTTGTGTTTCTGAGTGCCATTGGATTATCAAGATGACCAAGCACCTTCTGCATTCTCAGATCAACGAGATCCTTTCTGAGCTTATCGCGCTCGGCGACCAGCTCTTTGTAACTGAGTTCCTTATATGATTTTTTCATACCTTACTCCATCTCTGAGCGGACGACGAACTTCGTCTTGATCGGAAGCTTTGATGCTGCGAGAGTAAGAGCCTCTCTAGCGAGATTCTCATCAATACCACCCATCTCAAACATTATTGCACCGGTCTTTACTACTGCTACCCATCCCTCTGGGGCACCCTTACCGTTACCCTGTCTTGTCTCTGCTGGCTTCTTTGTGTATGGCATATCAGGGAAGATACGGATCCACACCTTACCACCACGCTTTACGTGACGAGTCATTGCAACTCTGGCTGCCTCAATCTGACGGTTGGTAATCCAAAGTGGCTCAAGTGCCATCAGGCCATACTCACCGAAAGCAATTGTATTGCCTCTATGAGCTACTGCATCACGTGTTCCGCGCTGCTTTTTTCTGAACTTTATTCTTTTTGGACTAAGCATGCTATTAACCTCTTACCTCTGATTCGGTCTTCTTCTTCACTGTTGAACCAATGGTATCATCATCTGCCTTAGCATGATCGTAGATCTCACCATTGAATACCCAGACTTTAACGCCGATTGCGCCAAATGAAGTATTTGCAGTTGCGAAGCCGTAATCAATATTAGAGCGGAGTGTATGAAGAGGGATTCTACCTTCCTTCATCCATTCGGTTCTTGCAATTTCTGCACCGCCGAGTCTGCCAGAGCACTTGATCTTGATTCCCTGAACGCCACCAGCCATTGCTCTGGAGATTGCATTCTTCATTGCACGTCTGAAAGCACCGCGGTTCTCAAGCTGCTTAGCGATATTCTGAGCAACAAGCTGTGCATCACATTCAGCCTTCTTGATTTCCTTGATCTTTATCTGGACCTTCTTCTCTGTAAGCTTCTGCATCTTCTCTGCAAGCTTCTCAACATTTGCACCCTTAGCACCGATGATGATACCAGGACGAGCTGTTGCAACTATAAGAGTGACACGCTGTGGCTTACGGATAATCTCAACATCACTGATCTCTGCACCAGAAACCTCAGGACAAGCGAGGAAAGCCTTTCTCAGAACCAGATCCTCATGAAGAGTATCTGCATACTCTTTTGGATTAACATACCACTTACTCTTCCAAGTCTTGTTGACGCCGAGTCTAAGACCTATTGGATTAACTTTCTGTCCCATGTTATTTGCCCACCTTTGCTTTCTCGTCTACTACGACAGTGATGTGTGACATTCTTCTGAGAAGGATATCACGCTTTCCATGAGAACGAGCCCAGACTCTCTTTAGACGAGGACCGTCATCAACCTTAAGCTCAGAAACGTAGAGAGACTCTTCATCAAGCTTCTTGTTTCTGTCCAGAGCGTTTGCACCTGCGGACTTGAGAACTTTCAGAATAAGCCTTGCGCCCTTCTGTGGCATTGCTTCAAGGATGGCAACTGCTTCAACATAGTTCTTTCCTCTGACTAAATCTGCTACAGGACGAACTTTTGAAGGAGAAACCATTTCGTACTTAGCAATTGCTTTATAACCTTTCTTAGTTTCCATTCTATTACCTACTACTTCGACTTCTTGTCAGATGCATGACCACGGAATGTGCGGGTAGGTGCAAACTCACCGAGCTTGTGGCCTACCAGGTTCTCTGTTACGAATACAGGTACCCAAGTCTTGCCGTTATATACAGAGATTGTGAATCCTACCATCTCTGGGATGATTGTTGAACTACGAGAGTAGGTCTTGATCATCTGCTTCTGACCAGCATTGTTTGATGCCTCAACCCTCTTAAGAAGACTAGCTTCAATAAAAGGGCCTTTCTTAATTGACCTTGCCATTTTCTACTCCTACTACTTGCGCTTCTTAACAATGAAACTGTTGGAAGGCTTCTTCTTAGAACGAGTCTTAGCACCCTTGGTCGGCTTACCCCATGGAGTAACTGGATGACGGCCTGCTGCGGTCTTACCTTCACCACCTCCATGTGGATGATCAATTGGGTTCATTACAACACCTCTGACTTTTGGTCTGCAGCCAAGATGCCTCGAAGCACCAGCCTTACCAAGAGAGATGTTCATGTGATCTTCATTACCAAGAACACCAATAGTCGCATAGCACTCTCCGAAGACCATTCTCATCTCACCTGAAGGTAAGCGGAGTGTTACATAGTCTCCTTCCTTTGCTATTACAGTTGCACTGAGGCCTGCGCTTCTAACAAGCTGTCCACCGCGGCCGAGGTTGAGCTCGACATTATGGACATCAAGTCCGAGGGGAATGTTCTTCAGTGGAAGAGCATTGCCTACTGTAAGAGGTGCCTTTGGACCAGAAACGACCTGAGTACCAACAGCAATTCCCTTAGGTGCAAGAATATAGCGCTTTTCACCATCAGCATAGAATACTAGTGCGATATTAACGCTTCTGTTTGGATCATATTCAATGGTCTTCACAGTTCCAGGTACACCATACTTATTACGCTTGAAATCAATAATTCTGTAAGCTCTCTTGTGACCGCCGCCACGTCTTCTTACGCTGACACGTCCGAAGGTATCACGGCCGGCCTTTGATGGAAGGCTTGTGGTAAGAGACTTCTCAGGTCTGTCAGTAGTTACTTCAGATCTAACAAGAGTAGTTCTCTGGCGGAGACCAGGAGTATTTGGTTTATAATTCTTAAGAGCCATCTTTCCTATTCTCCCTTATACGCCTTCAATGGCCGAAATGGACTGTCCTTTGGCCAAGGTTACAATTGCTTTCTTCCAAGATGGAGTGTAGCCCTGAATATAGCCACCCTTACCTCTGGAGAACTTTGGCTTTCCGCCAACATTCATTACATTGCAAGACTTGCAATCCACTTTGAAAAGCTCCTTTACAGCAGCCATGATCTCATACTTATTAGCCTGAGCATCAACGCGGAAAGTATACTTCTTGCACTCGCTCTCTCTAGCGATATTTGACTTTTCACTTAAAATCGGTTCAATGATTACTCTGTCTGCTCTCATCTCTCTGCTCCTTAGTTCTCACCGTAGAAATCATTAAGATTTGAAGCTGCTCCCTTGAGAACGATAATCTTCCTTCCATAAAGGAGCTCCTTTGCGGAAAGCTTATCGTAAGCAAGAACGTGCAGATAAGGAATATTTCTTGC
>CAKQTF010000036.1 GCA_934276695.1 uncultured Spirochaetales bacterium | reverse complement strand
ATCCTCTTGAGCGCTCGTGCATCCCGCTTGGGATAGTCCTGTATTCAGATACAGTCATAACAATCTGCCGAGGTGACAGTGTTGTGATCGATGACTTTGCCCGCCACAGATTCAGAAGCTGTCCTGTGGATACAAAGGAAGGCTTCGTGATCTCAATACTCGGAAGGGCAGCGCTTGTCTACATACGCCTTCTCAAGTACCTTGACAGGCAGAAGGATCTCGTTGAGGAACAGCTTCATAGATCCATAATGAACTATGAGCTGATCCAGCTCCTTACCATACAGAAGTCTCTTGTATATCTCACAACTGCACTGACTACGAATGAGATGCTGCTTGAGAAGCTACAGAAGCTTCCGTATTTCAGGCTTAACAATGATGATGAGATCGAGTTCCTTGAGGATGTCATAACAGATAACAAGCAGGCTATTGCGATGGCTAATATCTATGCGGATATCCTTACAGGCACAATGGATGCCTTCGCATCTGTAATCGGCAATAACATGAATGTCATAATGAAGAGGCTCACGGTAATCTCGCTTGCGCTCATGTTCCCTACATTCATAACAGGCTTCTTCGGGATGAATGTCTCAATCCCTGGAATGGATAAGCCATATGCCTGGGTCTTCTGCCTGGTCCTATGCGCTGTCGTTGCGCTTGTCGGATTCTTCTTCATCTCAGACAGGAGGAACAGGTTCCTTCTGAAGGGGAGCGGGATCAAGAAGCAGAAGGATAAGAAGAAGTCACCTTCTGAGATTAAGTATATGAGAAGGAAAAAGGCCAGCCTCGAGGACTAGCCTTATATATCAGGTGCAGACTGAGCCTCTCAGTGCTTTATCACCCTGAGGATGAATCCCTTGAGGTATTCGCTTTCTGGGAAGGACATGCGCACTGGATGGTCTTCCCCTGCTGAGAGGAAATCCAGGATCTGTATCTCAGCATCAGCATCCGCAGCCGCCCATGCAAGCGTCATCTGGAAGATCTCCCTTGTCATGGCTCCTGAGCATGAGAAGGTCGCTATTATCCCTCCGTTCTTTATCTTCCTCATTGCCATCCTGTTGAGGTCCTTATATGCCTTCTGTGCATTCTCCAGCTTGCTCTTTGTCCTTGCAAGCTTTGGCGGGTCAAGTATTATCATGTCATACTTCCCATCCTCGATCTCCCGGATATAATCAAATGCATCAGCGCTTTTTATAGTGACCTTATCCCTTGCGCCCTGTGCAAGAACGCCCTTATCCTCATTCAGGTGGATCTGGAACAGCAGATGCCTGAGCGCGGATTCGGATGAGTCAACAGCATCGACGCTTTTTGCTCCTGCCTTCAGAGCATGCAGAGTGAAGCCTCCTGTATATGAGCACATGTCGAGCACTGTCCTTCCCGATGCATAGCGCTCGATTATCTTCCTGTTCTCCCTCTGATCGCAGTAGAATCCTGATTTCTGCCCTTTGCCATGAGCTGCCTCATAGTAGATCCCGCTCTCTGCGAACTGGACATTCCCATAAGGCTCTGCATCCGTCTCTATGCCATCCCTGAAGTAGCATATCTTATCCGGGATTCCGTCAGCAGCCCCATAGAAAGGATCTGCAGATGTCTGTATAAGGGATGGGTGGAGCATTTCCGTTAATGCGCTTATGATTATATCAAGGAAATGCATCCCAAAGCGTGATGAGATTATTATCCTTATCTCGCTTCCATAGCAGTCAGCGGCAATGCCTGGGAGGAAATCCGCTTCTCCATGGATCAGCCTGAATGCCGTTGTGTCACTCATTGCAAAGAACTGTCTGCGCCTCAGCACTGCTTCCTTCACAAGCCTTGATACGAATTCGCTTCCGACCTTCTCTTCCCTGTTCCAGGATAGGAGATGGAGCACTACGTGGCTCTTCTCATCATAATAGCCGTATGCGATGAACCGGCCGTCCTCGCTCATGACCTCAGCCCAGTCTGCGCCTTCTCCGTTCTCTATTGATGCGATTGCTCCGGAGAAGACCCATGGATGATGCTTCAGAAGCTGTTTTTCCTTGCCTCTGTGGATTGTTATTCTGTACATAATGCCAGTATAACGAAGTATCTGGTACCTTGAAAGAGTCTCAGATCCTATTTAACATCTCTCATATGAAGTGTGTTATCTTTGATCTTGATGGAACCCTTCTTGATACGATGGAGGATATACGGCATGCAGTGAACTATGCGCTCTCTGCATTCGAAGGCTCTCCGATAAGCGGGGATGAATGCCGGCGCTATGTAGGCCGTGGGCTTAGGAATGCCCTTGTCAGGGCAGTCGCAGCAGATCGCAGCATCCATCTTCAGAGTGATGAGGAGCTGGATTTTATGTACAGTCTTCTGATGGGCTATTACAGAAACCATCCTGCAGTCTATGCAAGGCCTTATGACGGAATTCCTGAGCTTCTTGAGGATCTTCAGAGACGCGGCATCAGGATGGGTGTGCTGTCAAATAAGAGAGATGAGCTTGTGAAGGCAATCGTTTCAGATAAGTTTCCTTCAATAAGGTTCTCTGCGGTAATCGGGCAGGCTGATGGCATTCCCCTTAAGCCTGACCGAAGGGCTTTTGATCATGCTCTCTCTGCTATCGGGGCAGATATCCGTGATGTTCTCTATATCGGAGACAGCGAGGTCGATGCTGAGACTGCTGACAATGCATCAGCTGCCAGGATAATAGTGTCGTATGGCTTCAGGTCTGATGAGGAGCTGAGAAGCCGTGGGATTGAGCCTTTGCCTCATGTGCCGTCCTATGATGACATTGTCCGTGCATATGATGGATACTGGGGAAGGCATGATTCTCAATTTAATTAAGGCAATGAGAGTGAATGGATGCTAGAATTATGCCAATAGGAGCGAATATGGATAATATTGATGCACTTCTGGCTAAGGCCAGGGAATATATTGCGGCTGAGACCAATGAGGTATTCAGGAATGAGGTTGAAAAGGCAATCGAGATGGAGGACTGGGATGGCCTCAATGACAGATTCTACACATCCCTCTCCTTCGGTACTGCCGGAATGCGCGGTGTGATCGGTGGAGGCACGAACAGGATCAATACATTCATGGTCCGCAAGGTATCCCAGGGCCTAGCTGAGTATCTGAAGATATGCAGCAATCCAAGCGCGGTGATTGCCTTTGATTCAAGGCTGTTCTCCCGTGAGTTTGCCTTGGCTGCGGCTCTCACACTCGCTGCAAATGGGATCAGGGTATACCTATATGATGTCCTGCATCCGGTTCCGATGCTCTCTTTTGCACTGCGCTATTTAAAGGCAACTGCAGGGATAGTGGTCACTGCATCGCATAATCCGTCAAAGTACAATGGATATAAGGTGTACTGGTCTGACGGAGGACAGGTGACTCCTCCTCATGACATAGAGATCGCGGCTCTTGCGAATTCCGTGAAGGCATCTGAGATCAAGGATACTGACGAGGCTTCAGCACGAAGCAGCGGGCTTCTGAGATCTGTACCTGAGAGTGTTGATAATGCATACTATGAGATGGCGCTGAGGTCTCTGCGGCGTCCTGCTATCGTGCAGAATAGCCCGATAACAGTTGCATACACACCGCTTCATGGCTCAGGCAATATCCCTGTCCGCCATATGCTCAGCTCTCTTGGGATACACTGCGAGGTCGTCAAGGAGCAGGAGCTTCCTGATGGCCGCTTCCCTACTGTGAAGCTGCCGAATCCTGAATCCAGGGAAGCTATGACAAAGGTTATTGAGCTGGCAAAGGAGATCAGGGCTGATATCGTTCTTGGCACGGATCCTGACGCAGACAGGCTCGGAATCGCAATACCTACGACACCAGAGAAGAATGAGTACCAGCTTCTGACAGGAAACCAGATTGCAACGCTTTTTGCAGATTATCTTCTGATGACAGCATTTGAGCAGAACAGGCATCCGGGAAAGACCCCTCTTATTGTGAAATCCCTTGTGACTACTGATCTTGTGAGAAGGATCGCAGAGAAGAACGGCGCTGACTGTGCCGATGTCCTCACCGGCTTCAAGTATATTGCAGAGAAGATCGAGGAGATTGCAGAAGGCAGGAATGAGAAGAACTATTTCCTCTTCGGCTGTGAGGAGTCTTATGGATTCCTGACAGTGCCTGATGTCAGGGACAAGGATGCTGTGTCAAGCGCACTCGCTGCTGTTGAGATGATGTGCTATTATGCGTCGAAGGGCATTACGCTCTCCCAGCGCCTGGATGCAATCTATGCAGCTTATGGCTATTCCACTGAAGCTGTGTTCGCAAGGGATTACGAAGGCGCAGAGGGAAAGGAGAAGATGAAGAGCATAATGCATGGCCTGAGAGGGCTGAAAGCAGGTGATACACTTGCATCCAGAAGAATCTCATCTGTTGAGGACCTCCTTGGTGACAATACAGGATTCCCGAAGTCCGATGTGCTCATATTCCGCTTTGAGAGCGGAGAGAAGCTGGTAGTAAGGCCTTCTGGCACAGAGCCTAAGATCAAGTACTATGTATTCCTAGTTGAGGGCAAGGATGGAAGACGCGCTCTTGAGGAGAAGCTCGATGAGATCGTTGAGGAGTTCAGGAGAGCGCTTTGATCAGGAAAGTCTTCTATATAAGAAGGAAAGCAAGGCCGGAGCCTCTCATCATTGCATCACTTGATGGCATGAGGAATGGGGAAGGGAGTGCTGATGGATTCATCTACTCCCTTTCATCCTCTGTCTCTGCAGTGGAAGAGGCCAATGCCAGGCGCATATTGCTTGAGCGCATAGACAGGGAGCTTTCCATCTATATGCAGAACAGGAGCTATGTGAGGAGATTCCTGATTTCGTCGCTTGTGTTCCTTGCTGTCTATTTCTTCTGCTCATTTGTCATCAGGGATCCGCTTCCGATTGCAGATGAGCTTATTGCAGGCCTGGCTGCTGCTGTATTTTCATGGATGATAATGAAGAAACGTGATTACAGGAGCATTATTGTCAGCAATGAGAGAGGTCAGTACTGCAAGGCACTTGAAGAGGCTGAGTTCAGCTATGAAAGCGGAGTAAGGGACATAGAGGAATACCTTGACAGCCTGCTCTCATTCGGCCTAGGGCCACTTGCCGCACTTGCTGCAAATGATGAGGTGCCTGAGTTCATGTATGATCTTCCAGATGGCTTTGCAGAGGCGCTTGAGTGGCATGTAAGGCATGATGATAAGCTCGTGCTGCGGTATGCTGATGAGATCTCAGGCCACTCAAAGAAGCCATCGTCAATACAGAAGTCGATAATCCGGGATGCATCCACAGGCCTTCTCGATGTCCCTCTGCTTGCGCTTTATCTTAAAGCTGGCAGAAAACAGTGATTCCTGCGATTAATATATGTGGCATTTTATATTCTAGTTGCGCTTAGCTATTATGCATTCCATTTCGCCCCTGGCCTGTTCTGCTTCGGGTTTGCCGGCTCGGCTGTGCTTCTCTCTGCTGCCTTCATTGCGGATGGAAGATTCTCCCATACCGCAATTGCAGCATCGCTTATGTATCTTCTGCTCTCAGACTCTGCATCGATGTGCTATCAGAGCTGTGGCTGGGACGGGGAAGTGTGCGCAGTGATCGCTGAGCCAATTTCTGAGCCATCTGCAAGGAAGAACCGCAGGATAGGATACAGGGCAAGGCTTCTTGCTGTGATTGACTCTGAAGGATCTGCATTCTCTGCAAAGGGAACAGTCTATGCTGTGTCTAAGTATGCTGATGTGCACTATGCAGACAGGCTTTTTCTCAAAGGATCATTCAGGGATGGAATCTTCATTGCATCCTCCACTGATATATGCCGCAGAAGCATGTATGGCGGACTCCGTGCATATGTCTCTAATGGCCTTAAGCATGCCTTAAGAGGTAATGAGGGAGAGCTATCTGCTCTCCTTCTTCTTGGATCGAGCGACAGCAGGGGAGAGATCTCTGTAGCTGCAGCTGAAGCTGGTCTGAGCCATGTGATTGCTCTCTCTGGGATGCATCTCTCTGTCATCTGCTCCCTTATGTCATTCATGCTGTTCTTCTTAAGGGAAGGATGGCTTAGAAGAGTCCTCACATATATCCCGCTTATTGCCTTCTCGTATATATCCGGATGGAGGCCATCCCTTCTCAGGGCACTGCTTTTCAGGATCTTTCTCGATGAGTTCAGCACTGATGAGGCATTCATGCTCTCTGCATGCAGCCTCTTAATGCTTTTCCCTCATGCGGCAGATGACCTTGGCACTCTCTATAGCTTCCTGGCACTCTCTGGGATCATGATCACTTCCGTGCCTCTATGCTCCGCGCTGGGCCTGATCCATATTCCAGAGCCTGTCTCCTCTTCACTATCCGCATCTGCTGGTGCATTGCTATTCACCGTCCCTGTCACATATTCAGTCTCCGGATGCTACCAGCTGTCATCTCTTTTGACATCGCTTCCATCATCGCTCTTAATCGGTCTTTATATGTATGCATCTCTCGCTTATCTTGTATTCCCATGCACAGGCAGAATCCTCAGTTTCCTTTATCGCATGATCCTTGGTGTCTTCAGATTCGGAGCAGAATTTGGCAAATCATATTCGATTGATGATTTTCTAAAACTGCTTTTCACTGTATTATTCCTATGTGTCATCAATGTTTTACATTGCGGATGCCGTAGGATTATCAGAAGAGAGAGGTAAAGACATGAAGAAGAGAGTATTGACTGTAATGGTCGTTATGCTGGTATTATCATCAGCTCTGTTTGCAGCAGGAAAGACAAGCAGGATACAGAATTATGTGAGCCTGAATGGCGGTGTTGATATTGGCTGGCATACAGATAAGCAGACTGTAGCAGGCGTGACAGTATCTCAGACTACCGTTACGGATTATATCCCGCTCAGGGTCGACGGTGTTAACTATTTCGGCAATTATGTTGGAATCACATATGGAATCGGGCTCAATATCCCATTTGCAATGTGGGTCGGTGATGCAAAGACTGAGAATGTATTTGATGTTATGCCCGTGGAGTTTGCTGTAAGGGCAGGGATTATCGGAAGATATCCTGTTTCAAAGAACTTCGCTGTCGGAGGCAGATTCGGAGTAAGCTTTAACGGAGGGATGATTGAGAATACAACCTACGGTGTGAATACAAAGACCATGATAACCCGCATAGATCTCACACTCGGTGCACTGTGCGAATTCGCTTTCTCTGATTCACTTGGCCTTGTTGCAGGCTTTGATGTCTCATTCCCAGCTGCTGCATTCCGTGATGTAACTGTAACATCTGGAGGTTCTTCCACAACGACAAAGAGCAGACCTGACTATAAGCGCTTTGGCATAGCTCCTTATATCGGGATTGCATTTGCTTATTGATAGGCCTCAAAGCAAGTCCATTAGGCCCTCCTCGTGAGGGCTTTTATAATGACCTCACACCATATTTCTGCTATAATCCCGGCTATGTGGAATACCAACTATGACAGCATCTCAGAGCTTGATGGCATACTAAGGAGCAAGGGACTTGCGATGTCGAAGAAGTTCGGGCAGAATTTCCTTGTCTCATCAGCTGCGAGAGAGCGCATTGCCAGCCTGATCGCTCCGGAGCCGGGAATGAGAATATGGGAGATCGGGCCAGGACTCGGTGCAATAACCCATCTTATCATAAGAAGCGGGGCAGATCTTACGGCTTTTGAGATTGACCATGGCTTTGCTGAGATACTCCGCAGTGATGCATTCGGAGATGAAGAATGCTTCCACCTTGTGGAAGGCGATGCACTTAAGACGCTTTTCTCTGAGAGCTATGTTCCAGATAGGATAATCGGGAACCTTCCATATAATGTAGGCTCTTTCATGATTGCACGCATTATTGAGAATGGGATAATTCCTAGTAGGATGGTAATCACACTGCAGAAGGAAGTTGTCGACAGGATGTGCGCTTCCCCTGGTGATGATGACTACTCATCTTTCTCTGTGCTGACGCAGATTGACTATGGCAATAGGAATGCGCTTCTTCTGAAGCGTGGCTGCGTCTGGCCACAGCCTCAGGTTGACAGTGCTGTCGTTGTCATGGAGAAGAGGAAGCAGAGTCTCGTCCCTGATGATCTCCGTCCTCTATTCATCCCGCTTGTAAGGGCATTGTTCTCAATGAGGCGGAAGACGATAAGGAATAACCTCTCATCACAGCGCCAGATAGCAATACCAGTAAAAGCGGATGCGGTCTTTGAGGCTGCAGGGCTTAGCGGGAATGAAAGGGCAGAGACGCTTTCCATTGAGAAGCTTCTTCACATTGCTGAAGCAGTCTATGGACTGACAGGCGGGATGCCTGAGATCCGCAGTTAGGGCTTTATTCACAGCAGATTGGAAAAGGAGCTGTTTCATAAATGACTTGTGAGACAGCTCCTTTTTGGGGCTAATAAATCATTACAATCAAACAAAATAAAAA
>CAKQTF010000035.1 GCA_934276695.1 uncultured Spirochaetales bacterium | reverse complement strand
GGCAGGTATTGTGACCAGAAGCCTCAGTATTATGGTGATCACTACAGTCATTATCGTATTCCCATACCAGTGGAAGAAGTCCTTATGCCCGAGAACCTGCGCATAGTTCCTGATTGTTGGCTTTATGATTGTGAATATCGGTTTATATGTATCGCCGGAGGTCCTGAATGATATTACGATCATCATCACAAACGGAAGAAGCATCAGGATTCCGAGTACCCACATCAGGACCGTGAATCCTAGTCCTGCGTGATTTTCATTTATCTTCTTTCCCATGATGTCCTCACTTTTGTGAATATCTTGTTGACTGCAATGATGATGCCTGTGAATATCACACCTTCAGCAGAGGCGATTCCGAACTTCATATATGTGAAAGCGTCTTCGTAGATCTGGTAGGATAGAGTCCTAGAGCTTGTTCCAGGACCGCCATCGGTCAGTCCTACGATTGCTGTGTAGCTCTTGAATGAGTTTATTATCGTGATTGTGAGAAGCATGAAGAGAGTAGGCATCAGCATAGGAGTGATCACATATCTGAGCTTCTGTATGAATGTTGCTCCCTCAATCTCAGCGACCTCGTAAAGGTCTTCTGGTATGTCCTGCATTGCTGCAAGGACTGTTATGATATTGAATGCAAGCGCGACCCATCCGCCTATGACAGCTGCAGTCGGCAATGCCATTGTAGGGCTTGAAAGCCATTTAGGACCTTCTGCACCGAAAAGCCTGAAAATTGCATTCACTGGTCCCTTTGTAGGGTTCAGAAGGTATTTGAAGACAATGCCTACTGCAATCATATTCGTAACATATGGCATATAGAACATTGTCCTCACGATTGTTCTTCCTCGGAACTTCCTGTTGAATAGAACCCCGAACAGGTATCCGAAGAACATTACAAAGAATGTATAGACGGCAGCGAAGATGAACGTGTGTCCGAGCGTCTGCCAGAAAGTAGGGCTTTTCAGAACCTTTGCATAGTTCTGAAAGCCCACGAATGCTGTTGAGGTAAGCTTCTTCACTGAGTTGCGATCCAGAAAGCTCACACAGAATCCATAAACCATCGGATAGAGCTTGAAGATAGCGAACATCAGGATGAACGGCAGAATGAAAAGATATGCTATGCTCTCATTCTTCTTGCGTTTCAATCCATTCCTGGCCATATATGCAACTTACCTCCTGAAATCACTGTACGTTGGCAATTGCCTCATTTACACGTGATACTATATTCTTGATTGTTGTATCAAGTGACTGCAGGTTAAGGCAGTATGCCTCAATCTCAGCATTTGCGATTCTGTTGTACTCATCAGCAGCTGTTCCGATGATATCGCTCTGTGATACACCCATTCCTGTGTTCATCAGGTTCTGGTAGAGATCATCGACAGTTACCTGCCCATGAGAAGCGTCAGCAATTGATGAGAATACTCTGTTCTGCTCTTCTGCGGAAAGTGATGCGAGTGCTGGGATCTGCCCCTCGTACTTCCACTGGTTCTGCCCGAGCCAGAGAACATACTCAAGAGCTTCATCAGGGTGAGCTGCATTCTTGTTCACTGAGTAGTAACCCATTGATACGAAGTTGTTGTTTCCATCAGCTCCTGAGCTTGGAGTAGGTGCTACACCGTAATCCCAGTCCTTTGGATAGTCTGTCTGGCTGTTAAGGAGCCTGGTGAACCAGTTGCCCTGAACGAACATTGCAAGGTGATCGCCAGCCATTGCATAGTAGTTCCACGAGACGTTCTCGTTCTTGATCTCAGAGACAGGAAGCTGGATTCCTTCATCTCCGAGCTCCTTGTACCACTTGATTGCCTCTGCGAATGCTGGATCGTCGAAGTTACATGTTCCATCGGCCTTATAGAGAGGAATGTTCTTCTGCTTAGCCTGGATGATTGTCCAAGGATTCTCTGCATTCATGAATGAGCCATAGATCCCGTTTGCCTTGTCTGTGACCTTTCTTGCTGTCTCGACATACTCATCCCATGTCCATGGGCCCTGAGGATAAGGGACTCCTGCTCTATCGAAGAGGTTCTTATTATAGAAGACACAGTATACTTCCTGCTTGTAAGGAACAGCATAGAAGTGGCCGTCATCACTGTAAGGAAGGTAGTTGCCCCAGATTGCCTTTGCATCAAGTCCCTTCTTTGCTACAAGCTCATCAAGAGCTGCGAAATAGCCAGCATCTGCTCTGTCATAGTAGAACTTTGGTCCGAGTGATGGGATTACATCGATGTTGCTTCCAGCAAGAAGGTCGATGTTTACCTTTGCATCATGGTCTGCATCGTTACCCGGAGTAGGCTGTACATCGACATGGATTCCAGTCTCAGCTTCGAATGCAGCATTCATATCGTTGAACCATGTCTCATTGACATAGCTTGCACGGCAGACAACTGTCACAGTGCGTGTGTCGCTTTTCTTTGCAGCAGCGCTCTCAGATGCTCCGCCAGCAAATGCTGCAGAGCAGACCAGAGCTATGACAAGTAAAAGTGAAATCAGCTTCTTCATTTTCATATCTCCTAATAATAAATTAGTTTTCTTTTTTCTGTTCTTCGAGAATCTTCAGGATTCTTTCTCTGTATGTTCTGTCTCTGTCTTCCCACTCTGGAGAGACCTGGGAGCCAGTTGAGTAGAAGTAGTCTTCATCCTTTCCCTCGAGCTGTCCCTGGAGGGTATGCTTATCTACTGCATAGTCTGGGATCTGCGGTCTGAGGTTGCCGCTCTTGTATTCCTTGATTATCCAGTTGTACATCTCATCGCTTGATCTGTCCTTCTGGCACTGGCATAGGTAGCGCACCGCATGTATTGCAAGCAGGCCTCTGTCCCCAGGCTGCTTGAATGTCTTCCTCATCTGGTCCATGACTCCGATGAGCACTGGAGCCATAGGTGTGCCGAATCCGACATCCTCAACGCTGATTGTCTTCAGGCGGAACCAGAGGTACTCTTCCATGTCCTCGCTCGTGATCAGCATCTCATATGCGAGCGTTGCTGCATTCTCTGGATGGTTTCTTCTGATTTCCTTCTGAAGTGCGGAAATCACGAGATCTGCTGCTAGTCCTGATCTTGTCTGGCATTTCTGCCATGGATCATAAGGGTAATCTGCCATTTTATCTGCTCTCCTTAAAAAGTGAACATGCTTTGATTATATTGATTGCTGTATTGATATAACAAGCATTGTTCTTTTCAATTACTTTCGAATTTATCTCATTTCTGATACAATTCGTATATGCGTATCGAAAAAGAGGTAATACACGGGCCACAGAACGGAGGAGACCGTCTCTTCTCTTCTAAGGTTACAGAGATGGAACCATTTAAGAGTGCAAAAGTCAAGCAGGGAGGCTATGGCGTTTTCGGTGATGATTTCTGGCTTAAGCGCACTTCAAACCGTGGCTTCCATGTCTTTGTCCTCACTCTGAGCGGAAGCGGGATCATTGTCTTCGATGATGGAACGGAATTCAGGACAGTCCCAGGACAGGTGTTTATATCGAGCGCATCAGGGCAAGGACACTTCGAGAAGGCATCAGGGGGCACGCGCTGGGAGATGGTCTGGCTCACTTTCTGGGATGATTCCCCATTCTTCATTCCAGCGACAGAGGATTATGATTTCAAGAACATACAGGATCCTGAATCCATCTCTGCACCTTTTTCCGGAATCCTCAGGGAGGAGACAGCACAGGATTCGAGAAGCGATGAGGCCCTTGAGCTCTATGAGAGGCTTTTCCTGATAAATCTCGGTAGAGCCCTGGAGCTTTCTGGCAACAGCAATCTATCAAAGCACAGGATAGAGCTGTCAAAGCTATGGGAAAAGGTTGCAGGCACGCTTTCCTGCGACTGGAGCCTTCAGGATCTTGCATCTGAGATAGGATACTCAAGATCCCATCTGTCGAGAATCTGCATTGAGCTCTATGACCGCAACCCTGGCGATATTGTCAAGGAATTCAGGATGAAGCAGGCTAAGGCTCTTCTTCTGAACTCCGTTGAAAGCGTTGAGACGATTGCCGGGCGTGTCGGATACCCGAGGCTCTCGACATTCTCGAATGCATTCCATGAATACTATGGAATATCACCAAGGGAGTTCCGTAAGGCAAATTGCCAGCCGAGCATACTGAAGTATATCAATGCTTAGATTTTTAAAAAAATCAAATTACATTATAAAAAATCAAATATCATTATGAAATTATTAAAAGATATTTGACAAAATGATTTGGTGAATATACTCTCTAAATAACGGAGCTGTTATGAGGATCATTGATGTCAAGGTAGATTTCATACATGTTACATCCTATATGGTCAGGGATGGGGAATTCCACTCCCATCCTGGAAAGCCTCATGATGGAAAGCAGGCAATGCTCTCGATCATATGCGACGATGGGACTGCTGGTTACTATTTCGGCCCGATGGTTGATAAGGTCATCACTGGCGGCTGCAGGCAGATCCTGATAGGCGAGGATCCTCTTTACAGGGAGCGGATCTACCGCCGTCTCCTTCAGTACCAGAGGCTTCAGACAGAGCTAAATGAGAGAACGCTATGCGCAATCGACTGCGCGCTCTGGGATATTGCAGGAAAGGCAGCAGGCCTTCCGGTTTATAAGCTTCTTGGCGCTTATCGTGATAAGGTTCCATGCTATGGTTCCATTATGGTCGGCGATGACATAAAGGGAGGTCTTGATACTCCTGAGGCATATGCTGAATATGCCGTGAAGCTTGTAGGTGCTGGATACAAGGCAATAAAGCTTCATACATGGATGCCTCCTATTATTCCGAAGCCTTCTGTGGACCTGGATCTTGCTGCATGCCGGGCTGTGAGGGAAGCTGTAGGGCCTTCGATCCCGCTGATGCTTGATCCTTATCATTATTACTCCAGGGAGGAGGCTCTCAGACTGGCAAAAGGCCTTGAGAAACTTGATTTCCTGTGGCTTGAGGAACCGATGGACGAGCATTCAGAGCTTTCATACAGGTTCCTGACAGGGCATACAGCAATGAATATCTGCGGTCCTGAGACAGTGGAAGGAAAGTATTATACAAGGGCAAACTGGATCAGGAATGGGGCAGCAGGCATAGGAAGAGCAGGAGCAATCACAAGCGGCGGAATCACTCCTGTGCTTAAGACAATTCATCTATATGAAGCAAACAATATGACTATTGAGCTTCATGGAAGCCATATTGGGAATCTGCACCTTCTCGGTGCAATGGGCATCGATGGAAGGTACTTTGAGAGAGGTCTCCTTCATCCGCTGCTTGATTATGAGAAGCCGAAGCCGTGGCTGAATTCCATCTTTGATAAGATGGACGGGAATGGTGATGTAATCATACCATCTGCACCTGGGCTCGGATATGACATAAATTGGGATTATATTAATAACAATATCATAAGATAATACAAAACAAGGAGATATGTTATGAAAAAGAAAGCATTGACGATTTTTCTTGTCATGGCGATGATCACAGCTTCTGTTTTTGCAAATGGCTCTTCAGAGACAAAGACAGCTACAGCTTCTGATAAGCCAGTAACAATTAACCTCTGGTATGGGGCTGCTGTTACAGAGGCTGGCCCTATTCCTGATGACTGGGTGGGCTACAAGATCATAAAGGATGAGCTCAACATCGACCTTAAGCTCACAGCGCTTCCTTCAAATGCATCTGACCAGGATGTCAAGATCCAGGCATCAGGCGCTGCAAACAACCTTCCTGATGTATTCATGGTAAACAGGCCTGTCCTCGTCAATCTTGTGAGACAGGGGCTTATTGCAGAGCTTACGGATGATTTCTATGCTGCAATGCCTACAAGAACAGAGAAGTACCATTCTGATCCTGACTCAATGAACTATTCAACAATCAATGGGAAGAACTACGGCATGTCAGTTCCTTCTCAGAGAACAGGCATTGAAGGACTCGTGATCAGAAAGGACTGGCTTGATAATCTCGGCCTTGAGGTCCCAACGGATCTTGAAGAGCTGAAGGAAGTGCTCAGGGCATTCACATTCAATGATCCGGATGGAAATGGCAGGAATGATACATATGGCTATGGTGCATATGTTGAGTCCAACTCCGTATTCAAGGGGTATCCGGGATCACGTGTATGGCCGATCATGGGTGCATTTGATGTTGCAGGCCTCTGGTCGATGAATAGCGAGACTCTCGGCCTTAACGTTTTCAGGCCTGAGTTCTATGATTTCATGGTTTATTTCAAGAGCCTCTGCGATGAGGGCCTGATCGATCCGAACTGGCTGTCATACAAGAAGGATGATTTCAGGGCTGCATGGAAGCAGGGAAGATTCGGTGTCATGTATGAGCAGTGGGCAGCTCTCTCCGCAGAGTCAAACTACAAGCCATTTGACAGCAACTTTCCAGAGGGCGAATGGGTTGTCATCAATCCTCCTGTAGGACCGGAAGGCAAGAGCTCAACAGGTGCTCTAGATAAGCAGTTCAGAATCTATGCCGTATCACAGAAGGCCGTCAAGGAAGGAAAGCTCGAGGCTATTGAGCGCCTATTTGAATGGATGGGTTCAGAAGAGGCATATTACCTTCTCGGATATGGCACAGAGGGAGTTAACTATGTGCTTGATGCAAATGGCAATCCTAGCAAGGGAGATCTTGGAGATAACTCCTTCTCTGGAACAGTAGGACAGGTCCAGACACAGCTGAGGAACCTTGTGTTCTTCAATGATGCAAGAGAGAACTCAGTGAGATTCCCTGATTATGTCACAGCTAATTCAAAGAAGGTCATCTCACCGACGACATTCCTTGATCAGATGGGAAAGACAAACTGGACAAGCGCTGTCGGATCCAACAGCATGCCGACTCCGAATGCAGATGTGTTCAGATTCTATGAGCAGTCACTTGCAGAGTTCTTCACTGGTGCAAGGGCTCTCACTCCAGAGGGCTGGCAGCAGTTCCTGGACCAGTTCAGGTCTATCGGAGGCCAGGACTGGAATGAGAAGGGAATTTCATATGCAAAAGAGAATGGATACGCTAGATAATATCCGGCATTCATGATTTCCCGGGGGCTTTCCATCTGGAGAGTCCCCCTTTGTTTTCAATCATGATGAGATTTTTCTGAAGTACTGTGGTACTATCAGTAGATAAGGGGTAATGCTGTGCAGGATAAGTGTGCTGATGGGGATAAATACAATATCAAGGTGGCTGAGAGATGCTTCCAGATCCTTGATCTGGCTGTTTCAAAGAACAGTTCCATATCAATTCAGGATGTGTGTCAGAGTCTTGATGTGAATCCGAATATGGCATTCAGGCTGCTCAGCAGCATAGCAAGTGCCGGCTATCTCGATAAGGACCCGCAGAACTGCACATTCTCGCTCTCCATGAAATGCCTCAGGCTTTCTACGACAGCGCTTCAGTCAAACAGCCTCAGAAAGCTCACAATGCCATATCTTGAGCTGCTTTGGCATTCATTTCCGAAGGCTAATATCAACATGGGCATCAGAAATGGTGATGATATCCTTATAATAGACAGGATAGATGGAAACAGCCTTCCACGCACATATTTCACCCCAGGAAAGAAGGTCCCGTTCCACTGCACAGGCCTCGGTAAGGTGCTTACATGCATGATGACGGATGATGAAATCACCGCAATGGCAGGAAGATGCGGTCTGAAGAGCTATACACCGGATACGATTGTCACAGTCGATGCCCTTATCAAGGAGCTTGAGAAGACACGGAGGGAAAGGGTCGGAAGAGACCGCAATGAGTTCGTTGCTGATGATAACTGCTCTGCTGTTCCTATCTTCAATCAGGAAGGCAGGATTGTGGCAGGTATTTCCGTGAGTGCTCTCTCTCAGAACATGAGCGCTGCAGAGATTGAGGCGTGCATACCTAAGCTTAAGGAGACAGCTGATAGGATCAGCGGTGTCCTTGGTTATCAATCAGTATAATTCCATTATATTTTGCAACTGAAAAATATTGAAAAATCAAATGATAATTGACAGATGAATTCAGCTGCCATAGAATGGGCACATATAGAGGTGTCATTTTGGACGTTGATTTCATAAAGGGAATAGTTGTTCCTATCGTCACTCCGATCAGGGATGACGAGAGCATAGATGAAGATGCATTCAGAACCCATATAGACTTCATGATTGATAAGGGAGTCGATGGGCTTCTTGCATTCGGGTCTAATGGTGAGTTCTACATGATGGAAGAGGATGAGATGGATGAGGTGCTCTCTATTCTCATTGACCAGGTGAAGGGAAGAGTCCCTGTGTATATGGGGATAGGCGCAATCAGGACAAAGAAATGCGTTAGGCTTGCACAGCTTGCAGTTAAGCATGGTGCAGATGGGATCTCGATTCTCCAGCCGATGTTCCTGAAGCCTACAGAAGAAGAGCTATATCTTCATTTCAGGGCCATTGCTGAATCAGTAAGCTCTCTTCCTGTCCTCTTA
>CAKQTF010000034.1 GCA_934276695.1 uncultured Spirochaetales bacterium | reverse complement strand
GGTATGGAAGGATCAGGTGTGCTCTTTCATCTATGAAGAGGTTCTCAACTTTATAGCCTGATGTCTTTTCGATATTGGCCATCTCATCATGCATTGTATCGAAGTTGACGACTGTGCCAGCAGATACAATATTCATTGTCTCTGGGTTGAAGACTCCAGAAGGAAGAATATGAAGGGCAAACTTGCCTTTGTCATTCATCACAGTATGGCCTGCATTGTCTCCGCCCTGGAAGCGGATTACGATATCAGCATCCTGAGCGAGGTAATCGACGACTCTGCCTTTTCCCTCATCTCCCCACTGTACACCAATAACAGCATTCACATTTGTTTTCATTTTGCAGATGACTCCTTATTCATTTCTTCAAGCATTTCTCTCTCTTTCTCTGTATGCTCGTCAATATCATCAGCATCCCATGGATATTTGATCCACATATCAGAGATCTCAAGAGCAGGGTAGTAGCGCTTAATCTCAGGAGGGAAATCAACATCCTTCTTCTTGAGCTTGTTGTGCAGCACAAGGACTGCAATCTCCTCAGGCTTGTAGCTGAGAAGCTCTCCGACGCAGTATGCAAGTGTTGCTCTTGTATCATCGACTTCATCGATCAGAAGCACCTTCTTTCCTCTGAGCTGCTCCTGTACTTCATCGATCCACTGTATTTTAGTCGGATGCTCCCTGTGCTTATGGTCAATGCCATAGTATGAGATCCCGACAGCATAGATCGGCCTGTTGATGAATGTCTTTATGATTCTGGCAGGGATGAAGCCTCCGGAGCCTATTGCGACAATCACATCAGGATCGAATCCCTCTTTCTGTATCTTCTCTGCAAGTCCTTTGATCAGCTTATGGACTGTATTGTAGCTTACATAGTATTTATCTGGCATCTTTCCTCCGTGTCATTTCTGTGGATACATCTCTGCAATGTATGGAAGCGTTCTGTACTTCTCCTTATAGTCGAGTCCGTAACCGACAACCCATACATCAGGAATCTCAAACCCCATATACTCTATATCCACGGGGACCTCATGGCGTTCAGGCTTATCAAGGAATACTGCAGTTGATACAGAGCTTACATTCCTGGCCTTGAATGTCTTGATGAGATACGAGAGCGTGTTGCCACTATCAAGTATATCCTCTACGATAAGCACATGATGATCAGATATATTCTCTCTGGTATCCATGAGAAGTCTGACCTCTCCTCTTTTGTCGCCTTTGTTTCCATAGCTTGAAATAGCAATGAAATCAACTACATGCGGTATAGTGAGTCTTCTTACAAGATCGGCTAGGAAAATAAAAGAACCCTTCAGTACTCCTACGAGGATCAAGGGCTCTGTTATATCTCTGTAGTCGTGATTGATCTGCTGAGCTAACTCATCTACTCTTCTTGAGATTGTGTCTGCATCAATGAGGACACGTACAAGATCCTTTGTCAGAGGAGGAATAGATAAAGATGGTGTCATTTAAATCTCCGGCTTCATTTTTATACTATGGAGTTTATAATAAAGGTAGGCAAATGAAAAGAGCCGGCTCTCATTATTGACCCCGGACTGATAAAAAAACTATTCTCTGGTATGTGCGCTGTATGCCCATACTTCAGAATCAGAACAAGGTGCTATGCTGTGAATGATTTAGATATGTACTCTCTGATGTGCATCTCACGTGCTTTTGAGGAAAAGCTTGAGTATCTTTTCTCCGAGAGGGTACTATATGGTACAACCCATCTCTCTATTGGCCAGGAAGCAAGCCATGTCGGGCTTTCTGCTGCTCTTGGCAGATGTGACTACATTGTCCCGACTCATAGATGCCATGGATTCAGCATCGCACGCGGCACATCGATCAGACGCATGTTCTCTGAGATGCTTGGAAGCCGGGACGGCATATGCAGGGGCATTGGCGGCTCCATGCATATGAGTGACTCTGCGACTTACAATCTTGGCTCATCAGCTGTTGTCGGATCTGGTATACCGCTTGCTGGCGGGGCTGCATTCTCTCTCAAAAGGACTGGGCGCGATGGCAATATCGCAGTTGCCATCTTCGGTGACGGTGCAACGAGCCGTGGCACACTGCATGAGACTATGAACATGGCATCCATATGGGGGCTGCCTCTTCTTTTCTATCTGGAGAACAATCACTATGGGATGTCCGCAAGTGCAGATAGGATGATCTCTTCTCAGGAGCTTTACAGACGCGCGGATTGCTATGGAATAAGGAATTCCTATGTGGATGACGGGAATGATGTATTTGCTGTAAGGGATGCAGTCAGGGAGGCGAGGGAATATATATTAAAGGAAAGAAGGCCTTATCTGATTGAGATCAATACATACAGGCAGTGCGGTCACTCGAAATCCGATAGGATGGTCTATCGTGACAGGGATGAGGAGCTTGAGTGGAAGAAGAAGGATCCATTGGATATAGCCTATAAGCACATTGCCTCGTCTGGTGTTCCGTCAGAGCAGCTCGATGTAATAAGGTCTGATGCATATGCACAGGTCGAGAAGGCATGGAATGAGGCTCTGGGCATGAAGGACGATGTGCTGTCAGTGCGTGAACTGAATGATTATGTGTATGCTCCATCTCCGGTCTCTGATGCGGCGAATGACCACTGCCATAATGGTACATACAGAGAAGCTATACGTGAGGCTCTTGAAGAGATCCTCCGGACTGACGGCAAGGCTGTGCTGCTAGGGGAGGATATAGGGAAATATGGCGGATGCTTCGGTGTCACAGGTGATCTTTACCGCATGTTCCCTTCGTCTGTGATCGAGACTCCAGTGTCTGAGGAATCTTTTTCCGGAATAGCTGTCGGAGCTGCAATGACTGGCCTTCATCCGATTGTTGAGGTTATGTATGGAGACTTCTCAACACTTGCGTCGGATGCGCTTATAAACCATGCTGCAAAGACATACTTCATGTCAGCTGGGCAGTATACATGCCCTATGATATACAGGACAGCAGGGGGCGGTGGCACAGGCCATGGCTCACAGCATACCCAGTGCCTTGAGACTATGTTCCTGAATATCCCAGGCCTCACTGTTGTTGCGCCATCCTCCCCATATAGCGCAAAGGCTCTGCTGAAGAGCGCTAACCGCCAGAATAATCCTGTTCTCTTCTTTGAGCACAAGGCTCTCTATGATGATATCGGCCCTATAGGTGATGAGAATGCATTCATGCCGATCGGGAAGGCAATAGTCAGAAGATGCGGCTGGAAAGTGCTTGTGATTGCATATTCGAGAGCCTACCGCGTTGCAGAGAATGCGCTTAGGGATGTCGAGAAGGATGTGACATTCATTGATCTTGCAACAATAAAGCCATTAGATGAGAAGACACTCAGGATATACGGTGCTGATTTTGACAGGATCCTGATTGCAGAGGATACCCCTCTTCAGTCATCTGTTGCAGAGAGTGTTTCCAGAATCATAAGGGAAGTCAACCCGAAGGCAAGGATCGTCATTGTTGCTGCAATGGATATGCCGCTGCCGTTCTCAAAAAAGCTTGAAGCGGAGGCTATGTGCAATGAGGACAGGATCAGGGAGTCATTCCTTGAACTCTTGAGATGAACCCTTTTATTTTTTTTAATATGCAATTAGAATGTTCTGTAGTTTTCAGAACAGGAGCCATTAATGGATATCGATATTAAGAATCTCCACCCTCTGGAAGTTAAGCTTCTCAGGCATGTGAGCATGGGAGAGGAGATTACTGCAGAGAGGATAATCAGGGAGCTTGATTATAAGGTCGGACAGTGCAATCAGGCATTTTCATGGCTTGTAGCCAAAGGATGCCTGGAAGAGACAGGCAGGGAGAAAAAGGTTTTCTATGAACTGACTGATCTTGGACGTGACTGGGCAGCAAACGGAATGCCAGTAGAGCGCATTTTCTCTTTCCTCAATAAGAGAGGACCTCATGCAATGCCTGAGATTGCCGATGAGCTTGGGCTTGAGAACAGTGATGTCGGATCAGCTTTCGGACTGCTTTCAAAAGCCGGCATAACAAAGCTCAATGCAGAGAGAAAGGCAGAGATAATAAAGAACAGGCTTTTCAGAGAGGTCGAGATACAGCATGACCTGCTTCAGAAAGGACTCAATGATACCATTGATGCCAGCAGCCTCACAGAAGAGGAGTGCAAGGCAATATCCCTTCTTGCAAAGAAGAGAGGCGCATCATCCGCTCCATTCAAGATGATAGAGAGGGAAGATGTCACATATTCACTTACAGATGAAGGCAGGCTTGTAAAGGATGCTGTCATAGCTGCCAATATCACGGGCGATGAATTCGGCCTTCTCACGCCTGAGATGATTGCAAGCGGGAGCTGGAAGAACGGAAGCTTCAGGCCATATGCTGTGAATGCGCCTACATCAAGGCTTATCCCTGGACGCAGGAATGCATATTCAAATTACCTGCAGTGGGTGAAGGATAAGCTCATATCACTTGGCTTTGAGGAATTCGATGGCCCGCTTGTTGAGAATGAGTTCTGGAACGGAGATGCCCTTTTCATGCCTCAGTTCCATTCTGCACGTGATATCCATGATGTTTATTATGTCAAGGATCCAAGGCACTGCAGGGAGATCGAGGAGCCATGGCTCGACCAGGTCGCTGCCACTCATGAGAATGGCTGGAAGACCGGCTCTCGTGGCTGGGGCTACAGCTTTGATCATGAATTCACAAGGCGCCAGGTCCTCAGGAGCCAGGGCACAGTGCTTTCTGCCCATCAGCTGACTAAGGCAAAAGTGCCAGGGAAGTATTTCGGCATTGTCCGCTGCTTCCGCTATGACCAGGTTGATGCTACACATGGCGCTGACTTCTATCAGACAGAGGGCATCGTCCTTGGGGATGATGTTAACCTTAAGAACCTTCTTGGGCTCTTGAAGATGTTCGCAGAGGAGATTGCAGGTGCTGAGGAGGTTAAGTATGTTCCAGGGTATTTCCCATTCACAGAGCCTTCGATTGAGGTCCATATCAAGCATCCTGTATTAGGCTGGTTTGAGCTTGGTGGTGCTGGCATATTCCGTCCGGAGGTTACAAAGCCTCTTGGAATAGATGTCCCGGTCCTTGCATGGGGCCTTGGCATCGACAGAATGGCACTTATGCATCTTGGACTTTCTGATCTCAGGGAGCTCTTCACTCCGGATATCGAGAATGTCAGGTTAAGGAGGGGAAACTAATGCCAAAGATTGAAGCACCAGAGAATCTCTTCTATTCCCTTCTGGGACGGAAGATGACAGATGATGAGCTAGTTGATGTATTCCCGGTTGCAAAGGCCGAGCTGGATGGACATGACGAGAAGAACCATGTCATCAAGATTGAGCTCAATGATACAAACCGCCCCGATCTATGGTCTCCTGCAGGAGTTGCAAGGGCACTCTCCACATATGAGAGCGGCGAGATCCCATACTACGACTTCTTCTCAACAAAGGATGATGAGAAGGACAGTGAAGGGCGAATGATAATCGACGATGAGTCGGCAATCGGGATAAGGGACTATTCGATTGGATTCGGGGCAAGAGGCGTTACAGTCGATGACGATCTTCTTGTGAATCTGATCCAGAGCCAGGAGAAGCTATGCTTCAATTTCGGAAGGAAGAGACGCACGATAGCTATGGGGATATACCGCTCAGAGCTTATCAATTATCCTGTGCACTATGCTGCAGTCGATCCTGATTCCACGAAGTTCGTTCCGCTTGGAATGACAGAGGAGCTGTCTCTCCGTGAGATCTGCGAAAAGCATCCTAAGGGAAAGGAATATGGATACATTGTGTCATCATTCCCGAAATTCCCATACTTATATGATGATAAGGGAGAGACACTGTCATTCCCTCCTGTGATCAACAGCGCAAGGATCGGGGCTGTCGAGGTAGGGGACAGCGACTTCTTCATTGAGGTCTCAGGCCCTATCCTGGATGATCTGCTTCTTGCTGTTAATATCCTTGCCTGCGATATGGCTGATATGGGATTTGAGATCCTGCCTCACAAGGTAAGGTTCGCAAAGGACACGCCATACGGAAGGGAGATCACTGTCCCGTATTACTTCCAGAAGCCAGCTGCAGCTCCGATTGATCTGATCCAGAAGAAGCTCGGCGAGCCTCTTTCTGCAGATGACTGCCTGAATGCTCTTAGGAGAATGGGAGTATATGGAGTTGCTGATGACGGTATGATCTACATCGATGTCCCTGAGTACAGGAATGACTTCCTGCATGCTGTGGATATCGCAGAGGATGTGATGATCGGATATGGCCTTGCTAATTTCACTCCTGTCATGCCATCTGATTTCACGATTGGAAGGCTTCTTCCTATCGAGGAGTTCTCCAGGAAAGTGAAGGAGATCCTTGTTGGCCTCGGGTTCCAGGAGATGATGTACAACTATCTTGGCTCAAAGAAGGAATACATCGACAATATGCATGTATCCGGAGAGGATGCGGTCTTCATCGCAAATCCTATGAGTGAGAACTATGAGGTGATCAGGCCTTCTGTGCTTCCATCCCTGCTTGAGAGTGAGAGCGTATCAGGGCATGCTGTCTATCCTCACAATATCTTTGAAGTCGGAAAGGTCACAGTGAAGGATGCTTCTGATAATTCCGGAACAGTCACTAAGAACAGCCTGGGCTTCTTCTCATCTGATATACAGGTCACATACAATGAGGCCGCTTCATATATCCAGACGCTGATGTATTTCCTCAGGAAGGAATATGAGCTGGCACCTGTTGAGAATGATCCGAGATTCATTCCAGGGCGTGCTGCATATGTCATGTATAATGGGAAGAGGGCAGGAATATTCGGAGAGACGCATCCGGCTGTCCTTGAGAGCTGGAATACGGCAATGCCTGCTGTGATGGCAGAGCTTGATCTCGATATACTTTCCAGATAAGCATAAGAGCCCTCTCCGGAGGGCTCTTCAAGTCTGCTGCCTATAGACAGAATCATGTATCTGTCCATAGAATTGCCGGATAGCAGTATTACGATAGTATTATGCTTTTTCTATTGAAATTCCTGCTTACCGCTTTTGCCATTATCACTTTTGTCCGTCTCCAGCCGTATATAACGTCTGTGTCATTCGATAAGATATGCATGGGCATTCTTGTAATCGGGCTGATTGCGCTTGCGGTGTTCATAATCATGAATAATCTGAAGAACGCTGTGAATAGGCAGAAGAGACAGCAGCGCAGATAAAAGAACAGGGAGCTCTGTGCTCCCTGTCTGTCTATAGTCCAAGCAGTCTTCTGAGACCTGCTTCCTGTGTCACTCCGGAGACTCTTGTGTATTCCTTCCCATCTCTGAATACCACGAGTGTCGGTATTGACTGTATGCCGAATTGCTCTGCGAGCTGCGGATGCTCATCCACATTGCATTTGCAGATCTTTGCGCCTTCGAGCGCTTCCTCCTTCTCCTCGAGTATTCTTCCCTGGATTTTGCATGGTCCACACCATGGTGCCCAGAAATCAAGCAGCACAGGCTCATCTGCATTCAGGACTTCTTCCCTGAAATTATCCTCAGTTATGTGATGTATCATAGAGACTCCTTGAGTTAAATCTAATCAGGGATTACGATTTCGGCAAGCAGTGCTATGTTCCCAGTCGCTTCAGTGAGCCCCGATATTGCTACTGTCTCACTTGAGAGCGGCATCAGATTATAGCTGTATATGAAATCAAGGCGCTCAAATACCTCATAGCTTCTTCTTGTTATGCCTGGGTCAACCTCAGCATTGAAGTGCGTTGCCCTGTATGCATCCTGCCATCTCATCTCGCTCATCGCATCCGAGAGTGAGAATGATGCGACATTCCTGTAATAATAATCTGTTATGGTTGACCAGTCCTCAGTGCTCGGTGTTGCCGATGAGATGAAGAGCAGCTTCCTCTCTCCAGTCATCCTTGAGATGGCATTGAATACATCAGTGAGATCAGCCTCCTCATTCTCTTTTACGTCCTTCAGCCATTCCTGCACATCATCCTTTGTCCATGGAAGCGACCTGAATGGATTCAGGACAGCTATATCGACTGTCTTCCTTTCGGTTATCTGTAGTGATATCCCGGATGCTGATGAGCTGATAAGAGACGCTGTGAAGATCACAGTGCCGCCTTCTGTAGTCACTGCGTCATGCCCATATCCCTGAGTGAATGCTACCTGATTCTCTATTGCACCGGTAAGAGCGATTATATCAGGATCAAGGCCGCTTATGCTCACTAGTATCGATTCCATGCTCTTCTCTGTAAGCACATCATTTCCAAGAGGAAGGAAAAGAAGCCTTTCAGTGACTGCTGCGCTATCTGCTTTCAGTTCGCGGCTCTTCTTCGGGCTATATATATGAGGATAGGAGAGTGTGCTCAGATCTGATGGGTACTCATTGATATCGAGGACTTTGAGCCTCTCTTCCTCAGCCTCCTTCTCTTCACGCTCTCTTTCCCTCTGCGCACTAAGCTCTCTGCTCTTCTCCTCTGCATCTGCTCTAAGCTTCTCTATATAAGCCTGGAACTCACGGTCTTCCTTATCCTTTATTATCCTGTATCTTGTCTCTGGTTCATTTCCGCCTGCGGGCAGTGATATGGAATCTCGCCCGTTCTGGACTGTGTATGTTGCACATGATGCCAGCATCAATGCGGATAGAAAGAGGGTAAGTGCTTTTCTCATAGCGCAAGAAGCTCTCCGTATTCCTGTATTTCCCCATCTTTATAGCTGTCTTTCGGCACAGCGGGAGTCTTTCCATCCCCGGTCTTCCTTGGGATGACGTGTATATGC
>CAKQTF010000033.1 GCA_934276695.1 uncultured Spirochaetales bacterium | reverse complement strand
AGAAGCTACGGCCTTTCCTGCATCAGCAGTCACATCATCTATCCTTATGTACGTCTTAGTCCTGAGCATTGTCAGCCTGAGCTTCATCAGGCTTCTTCCTTCGGAATCGGATGAAAGCGTGAATGAGAACTGATCAAAGCCCTCTGGATCATCTATCTGCTCAAGAAGATCCCATAAGTGCAGGCTCTGCCCCTTGACTGTCCAGCGTCCTGATGCGCTGGCATCCTTGTGTCCAAAGGATCTGACCTCATAGTAATACCGCCCGCTCTCACGGAGCTCAATCAGAGTGCCGTTACTCTCATCTGTTCCGGAAAACCATTTTCCGATAATGAGATCAGTATCAATATCTTCTGCGAAAATGCCTGTTGAGCAGGAGATCATAGCAGAGACAGCAGCAACAGATAGCATAATAAATAAGAGGTTCTTCTTTCTCATACCAAAAGCGTATCACTTTAAGGAGATGCTAGCAAGAATCAGCTCAAAGCGCATCGCTGCTGTCTCTATTGCCTTCAGATCCGGCCAAGGCCTCTGAGTATCTTCTCCGATGTTATCGGCCAGCTTCTGACCCAGACTCCTGTAGCATCAGCAATTGCCATCGCAATTGCTGGAGCAGCGCCATTTGTTGCAATCTCGGATATTGATTTTGCTCCAAATGGGCCATGCTTATCATTCACATCAATCAGCACGGCCCTGAAATCGCATGGTGCCTCACTGATCATCGGGGTTCCGTAATCCGTGAAATTCGCATTGATGCACTTACCTTCACCGTCAAGGACCATATCCTCATACAGAGTATGCCCGATTGATTTCATCGCAGCACCATAGATCTGGCAGAGCGCAATCTCCGGGTTTATCGGAGTGCCAGCGTCCTGCAGCGCATAGAACTTCCGCACCTTTATCTCGCCTGTCTTTATATTCACTGCGACTTCCGCAAAATGCGCACCATATGGAACAGCGAAATCAGAAGTCGTGAATGAGGCTGTTCCGACCAGCTGTCCGCGGCCTGTTCCAGAGAGCGCTGTGTGTATGAGGTCAGAGTACAGAAGCTCCCAGGCCAGCTGCACGTGAGCCCGGCAGGATCCTCATCCATCTGAAGTGCAGCTTCAGCTATTATCTTACGCTCAAGATCCTTGACCGCAAGCAGGGAGGCATTTCCAGAGAAATATGTGCCGGAAGATGCATATGCTCCTGTATCAAAAAGGCATGAGTCTGTATCGCCGGAGACAACAGATACATGATCCATTGGTACCTTAAGAACCTCAGCAACGCATTTTGCAGATATGGTATCAAGGCCAGTGCCAAGGTCTGCCCCGCCAGAGAGAAGCAGGAACGTGCCATCTGTCTGGAGCTTGACCTGCGCATTTGCATGATCAAGGCCAGGAAGCCCGGATCCCTGCTGGATCATGGCAAAGCCCTTTCCTATCTTCCAGTCAGGATCGGATGAGACCTCCTTATGTCCCCAGTCTATCATCTCAGCGCCTTTATCCAGAGCTTCCTCAAGCCCGCATGAGCCAACAGGGACAACTGCGCCTTCCCTTCCCTCTCCCAGGCCTCTGAGAATCTCAAGCATATAGCCTTCATGCACAAGGTTCTTCTTCGCAATGACCATAGGATCTATCCCAAGCTTTCCTGCAAGCTCTCCTAATGCTGATATGATTGCAAAATAGCCTTTCGGCGCACCATATCCCTGATAAGCGCCTGTAGGAGGGATATTCGTATAATAAGTAAGAAGATCATACTGCATATTATCCACAGCGAATATCGGAAGAGTCTTCGATGATGCATTCATCGGCACTGTGAGGCAGTGGTTTCCATAAGGCCCTGTATTTGCTCTTACATCCATGTATATCGCAGTTATCGTACCATCCTTCCTGCCGCCCATTTTCACACGGATCCTCATCGGATGCCTTGTGGAGTTAGCATAGAATTCCTCAGCTCTCGTATTCCTGTAATATATAGGCTTGCCTGTAACCCAGGTGCAGTAACCAACAAGGTCCTCAACCAGGATATCCTGCTTTGATCCATACCCGCCACCAACACGCTCTTTTATGATATGGATCCGGTTCTCCGGAATCTGGCATACCCAGCCTACAATCCTGCGGACATGGTATGGAACCTGCGTAGAGCAGTTCATCACAAGCCTTCCGCCTTCTATATGAGCATAGCATACATGTGGCTCAAGTGGCGTACACTGCACCTGGCTTGTCTGATATGTCGAATCAACTACGGCATCCGCCTCAGCAAAGCCCTTCTCCACATCCCCTATGCCACCATGAGCACCTGCAGCTATGTTATGATGCGGATCAGCATGAAGAGGAAACTGGTATACGATCTTCCCATCCCGCATGTCAGATGACCTGTTGTATTCATCAAGATCCGCAGGTGCGCCTGCCCTGTATTCAACAGGACCGTTATGCACAACAGGAGCACCATCAGCCATTGCCTGCTCAACTGTGAATACAGGCTCAAGCGGCTCATACTCGACTTTTATCAGAGATGCAGCCTTATCACAGAGCTCCGGAGTCCTGGCAACAATCGCAGCAACACGGTCACCGACATGCCTGACTTTCCTGTTCAGAAGCCTTCTGTCATGCGGGCTTGGCTCTGGATTTCCCTGTCCGGCCTGCATATAGTATATATCAGGGCAGTTGAATGCTGTGACAATCATCTCTACACCATCAAGCTTCTCAGCCTCGCTGGTATCTATGCTCTTTATGTATGCATGGGCAAAAGGGGAACGCAGCACATGGAGAGAATATGAATTCGGCTGCACCTTATCCTCTACAAAGAGCGGCTCACCTGAGACCAGTGCAGCTCCATCTATCTTCCCTACAGGCTTTCCGATGAACCGAAGGCCTTCTCTGAATGACGGAGAGGCAGGCTCTTCTGAGAATCCCTTATCACGGTATTCGATAGCGAAATCAACTGCTTTGTAATAATGCTCATATCCTGCATCCCTGATGAATATGCCAGACATAACATTCTTTATATCATCCCTCGAAGGACTTGGATTATGCTCAAGCAGCCATGTGAGTATCAATGCTGCTGCAGGGGCATTATAAGCACTCTGAACCACACCGGCCTTTATCATCCCTTTCTGCACATAATTCAGCTCACGTCCCCTCATCAGGCCCTCAGCTGTCCTTATATCAGCACCGTCAGCCTGGTAGAAAAGAATGAAATTCGAGTATCTGAGCACTCCATTGAATATAATCGTATCAGATCCAGCGAAGCCTTCTGCATCATCACTGTCCCTGACACTGCGATACCCGCTTCGGTACAGGACATCCCTGAGTCTCTCAGTCTCATCAGCAATAAGAGTTATGCTCTCTCCATTTATACGGCATCTGATCTCCATCCTATGCCTCCTCAAAAACAATACTGGCCAAATATCTTTTATATTCAGCGCTTCCTTCAAGATCACTCACGAACCCAATGCTCTTATACAGATCGGGGGAACTGCCAATAGCAAGCGGTGATCCAGATGATGATACCGCATAAGTGCCATTACTCTCAGCAGCTATAAGCGCAGCATGGGACGATGCAGTCCTTCCAAAGCGCCATACCCTGCCAGTTCTGTCCTTATCAACAGCAAAATACCTGACAAGCCCACGGCATCTCTTTGAGAGATATTCAGCAATCGGCTTTCTCTTCTCACCGCTTGTGCATTCCAGGATGACCTCTGCCTCTGCTGCAGCAAAGGCAGATGCAAGATAGCTGTCAGTCCGATGAAGACTCAGGTTACCGCCTACTGTTGCGGCATTCCTCTTCTCAAAAGAGAAGCAGAATCCTGCAGCTTCCCTTATGAATCCAGGAGCAAGCTCACATGATAAGAGAGATTCCAATGTCGTCCGTGCCCCGATGAGGACAAAGCCGTCCTTTTCCACTATCTCATCAGAAACAAGCCCTGAGATATCAATCAGGTCTGAGACAGGACGGGCTCCAAGACGGAGGAGCTCTGTCCCTCCTGCCAGATATGCTGAGTCAATCAGCTCATGGCGGAGCCTGACTGCTTCATGTGATGTATCAGGATGATGTACTGTCATTTCTGCTCCTTATAATCCCTTATCTCATCGAGGAATGATGATAGCATGCGCCTTGTTGTCCCACGGCGCCAGTCTGCCATGGCATGCGGGCTGATCGCATTGTTCCAGGCTTCCAGGAATTCCTCCCTTACATCATCAATCCTGCATGATTCGATGCCCTTGATGAGGCATTCCGCATCGCGGCTTCTTATTACCTTAGGCCCTGCGGCTCCGGATGATGCCCTGAAATCAGCAACTATGCCATCATTAATCACTGCAGCAGCCGATAGGGATAGCTTTGAAATGGCATTTGCCCTTCTTGTTCCTATCTTCCTATAGAAAGTCAGAGTGAAATCAGAAGGCGGTACAACGACACACCTGATGATCTCATCCGGCTCCAAGGCTGTCTTCTTTGCACCTTTTATGAAATCATCGACAGGCATCCGCCTTTCACCCCGGAGAGACAGCAGCACAACCTCTGCATCAAGCAGTATAAGAGGCTGAGGGAGGTCGCCCTTCGGCGATGCATTGCCTATATTGCCTCCGATTGTAGCACTGTTTCTGAGAGCAACAGCACCCATTCTTGATGCAGCCTCCCTTATAAGAGGATGCACAGCTGATGAAGATGCGATCTCATGGGAGGTTGAAAGAGCTCCAATCTCTGTGCTCCCATCATCGAGCACTCTTATGCCTTTCAGCTCATCAAGCCCGGATATTATCATGACCGGCTTATCGAATGCAGGAGATACCGAGTATCCCTGCCTATGCTGAACCATCAGATCAGTGCCTCCTGCAAGCGGAAGCGCACCATACTCAGCCCTCAGAGCAAGAGCCTCTTCCAGGCTCTCTGGCATAAAGCATTTACTCATTTCCATAATCCGACTCCTCTTTCTGATGCAAGCTTGATAGAAGAGACAATGAGATCATAGCCTGTGCATCTGCATATATTCCCGCTTATTGCAAGCCTTATGTCATCCTCAGTCGGCTGAGGGTTCTCAGAGAGCAGATAGTAGGCAGCCATGACCATTCCAGGGATACAGAACCCGCATTGCACAGCACCTCCATCAGCAAATGCATCTATGATGCATCTGCCTTTCTCAGTGTCTCTTATCCCCTCTATTGTAAGGATTTCAGTGCCCATGCATGCACCTACTGGAATGATACATGAGGTGACAAGCCTGCCATCCTTAAGAATAGAGCATGCACCGCATTCTCCTTCTCCGCATCCTTCCTTCACACCAGTAAGCCCAAGCTCCTCCCTCAGCACATCGATGAGACGACGCAGAGGATCGCCCTTATAGATGATCTTTCTGCCATTAACATTGAAACTGATTTCAGCGAACATTCCTAAGTGCCTCCTCTAAATCCTCTGGCGGTACAGGTATCTTATTGATCTCTATTCCAAGTGCTCTCTCCACAGCGTCCGCGTAAGCTGCATCTGCACCATTGAAGACAAGCTCTCCCATTCCTTTTGCGCCATAAGGCCCCCATGGATATGGATTCTCCTGTATGTGGTAATACTGCGATGGGAAATCCATGCTTGTAGGGATAATGTAGTCAGACATGCTTGAAGCCCTGAAATGGCCCTTCCTGTTCTCCATCTTCTCCATTGCTGCATAGCCAAGGGACTGGATGACTCCGCCATTTATCTGGCCATGCACAATGAGCTCATCTATGGCTTTTCCTATCTCATGGCTGGTCCATATGCCTACTGTCCTTATCTCGTTCGTATCCATGTCAGCTTCTACCTCAACGCACGCCACGCCCCAGCCATACCCAAGGTATGCATCGCCTCTGAAAGTGCTCTGATCCCACGGATGGCCTTCCGGATGCTCATACTCAACCTCAACAGAGAAGTCACCATCATCCCACCGCTGTTTCATCTCATTAGCTGCACGCTCTATGAGCTTTCCTACGATCATAGTGGATCTGGAAGCAGCTGTCGGACCTGAATCCGCAACTAATGATGTATCAGGATTATCATAGCTTATATCATCAATCGGAAGTCCGAGGACTGTTGCTGCTATTTTTCTCAATGCAGTCTGAAAGCCCTGTCCCATCTCGGTTGATCCGACTCTTATATCAACATGGCCACCGGTCTTCACAAGAACTGCATGCGCTTTTATTATCGCCTGCTCACCATTGCCTGTGAAAGCACCACCATGATTATAGAGCGCGAATCCTATTCCGCGTCCTGATCCTCTGCCATATTCCCTGGACTTCTTCCAGTATCCAGATCTGTCCGTAATCTCACGGATCATCTCAGGCAGCATGACCTTCTCCACTATATGGCCATTCGTGACAGTCTCATCACCCTGCTTCAACAGATACTGCATCTTCAGTTCAAGCGGATCAATACCTAGCTTTGCCGCTATATGATTCATGTGCATCTCAATTGCAAATATGGTCTGAGGAGCACCAAAGCCACGGAAAGCATCAGAAGGGAATGTATTTGTAGCAATGCCTTCTCCCTTCAGGTATGTGCTCGGGAAATTATACACTCCATTGGCATGGAAGACACCACGCTGGAGCACAACGAATGATGATGACATATATGGGCCGCAGTTGTATCTTATCGTAGCTTCTGTCCCAAGTATCTCGCCATTCCTTATGGCTGTTTTATATACGCATTTCGAAGGATGGCGCTTAACGCTGTAAAGCATATCCTCCTCTCTCTCGAAGATAAGCTTTATTGGCTTCCTTATCACATTCTCCGCAACAAGAAGCGGACCGCATAGCACATCCGGGAAATTCTCCTTTCCTCCGAAAGCGCCACCTGTCGTTGTCTGCCTTACGATTATCTTCTCAGGGTCTATATTAAGCAGCCCTGCTATTGATTTCCTTATATAGAACGGACACTGCGCAGATGCATAGAACACAAAGCATCCATCCTCCATAGTGACAATGGCGCCATTCGTCTCAAGGTGGACATGCTCCTGGAAACCTGTCTCGAAAGTCTCCTCAATAACCGTATCCGCATCTGCAAGCACCTCATCCATCCTCCGGCCCTTCTCGCAGAACAGAGAGCACATCACATTGTCAGAGCCTACAATCGGCCCGCCCTTGCATTCAACTCCATCATCGATTGAGATTGCAGCCTCCTGCTCCTCATACTCAATATGGATCCTGTCCCTGATGAACTTCAGCACTGTCCGGTCTTTTCCTACAAGGATCCCGATCGTCTCTCCGACATACCGGACATCATTCTCAGCAAAGCATCTCCAGTCCTTCCCGATCATCCATAGCTCATTGCGCCCGCCTTCCGGGATATCTGCTGCTGTGATGAACTTGTAGCCTTTGGGCAGCTCTGGCATATCAATGGACAGTATCCGGCCTCTTGGGACCTCTGACCTGACCAGAGATGCATATAGCATTCCCGGCAGAGTCATATCCGAAACATAGACAGCTTCGCCTCTAGCCTTTGCATATGCATCCACACGAATGACTTTGTCATCGATTTTCACAGCTGGCATATATCATACACCTCCATTATGTTTTTCCATATATAATGTAGAGTTATCTAATAAAGGAAAAATCCTGTAATCCCTTATCTGGATTATACAGCATAACCGACAACCCAACAAATAGAAAACACTAGCATATATTTTCAATGCATAAGGGAATACAGCACCTTGTCTAACAATTGTTTACATATTAAGATAAAAGAGTCATTATTGCTCACTGAGCAATTGATCTGTGGCAGAACCACAGGGAAAAGCAACTACCTGCTTGCTTTGGCTCCCAATGGGAGCCTTCTTTTTTAAATTGCCCTCCTTTGACCGGAGGGCATATACAGAAGCTGCTAGTCCAGCTTACCTTCCAGAGAATACGGAAGGAGTGCATAGAACTCTGAGCATATAACAAGATCCTCGACTCTGTTGATCTCATTCGGAGCATGGGCCTGAGCCTCATCTCCAGGACCGAATCCGATAGCAGGAATCTTATGGCGCCCTGTAGTAGCAACTAGATTCGTTGAGAATGTCCACTTATCAACAACCGGAGCCTTTCCGAAAAGCGACTCATAATCCCTTATTCCAGCCTGCACAAGAGGTGCTGACTCCGGCAGCTTCCATGTAGGGAAGTACAGCTCCTGGGAATAAGGCTTGTTTGTCCAGCCTATCTTCTCATAATCAGGCATCTCGACAATTATATCCTCAGGCTTGTCTCCTGTTGCCTTAGCCACGTACTCCCTGACCTGGCTGATTGCAAGGTCAGCATCCTCACCCCATGTAAGACGCCTGTCACAGTAGATCATAGCATAATCCGCAACAGCGCACTGGGACGGTCCCTTCACATCCATCTGGGATACAGTGATCGTGCCCTTTCCAAGGAAATTATCCTCATCAGGCTGAAGATCCTTATTAAGCTGCTCAATTGCAAGAGCTGCACGTGCTGCCTTATATGCTGCAGATACACCACGTTCAGGAGCAGAGCCATGGCAGGATATTCCTCTCAGGATTATCCTGATCTCCATCCTTCCTCTATGTCCTCTGTACAGACGGCATGATGTAGGCTCTGTGGACACTATCATATCAGGCTTGAATCCCTCTTCCTCAATGAGGTATTTCCAGCACATACCGTCACAGTCCTCTTCCATTACCGTGAATGTGAAATAGACAGTGTATTCACCACCATATCCCAGTTCTTTCAGGATGCGGCCTGCTGTTATCATGGAAGCAGCTCCGCCCTTCTGATCAGATGAGCCTCTTCCCCATACC